>PXBQ01000484.1 GCA_003566875.1 Spirochaetaceae bacterium
CCACGTTACGACCGAGTCGTCGTTCTCGGACCCAATCGAGTGCGGGGCGTCGAGAGTGGCCTCCGATACACCGTCTGCGTTATAACGAATTACCGTCGCACGCGGCGTTTTGGCCGAGACTGTACCGAGATGAACCGGAGTACCGGGTGGCAATCCGGCCTTACCGCGTCGTGTCGAGAGGATTCTCTTCACGACGCGACGACCATGTTCGCATTGATGCAACTACCGTCGATCACGCGCGGTTTTGTTTTTTCTCGCGTTTCTCGGCCTTTTTCTCTTTTTGAGTCTTCGCGGGTTTTTTCTTCTCTTCTTTTCTCGAGTCTCGTGTTTTTGCCATAATCAATGTATCTCCATTTGGTCGATCGGGCTGAGCCGAATTTAAGACGACTCGGCGTCCGGAGTCAAGTTGGCTCTCGAGGTTGTTCGGTCCCGTTACCGGGCTCCTTGGACCTTCCGCACGATATCACGAAAGAAACCGACGAAGTCGAAATCCTCGTTTCCGGTCAACGGGTTCCCTCCGATCAGATCGTTGTGGCTCAATCCGTCAAGACCGTAGATCTCATTCACCAGACCACCGAACTCGCCCCATTTCGCGGACTCGATCGGCACAAGGCCGTCGTTCGGCCCGGCTTCGTCATACACCGCTTTCCCGATCGTTCTATAAAATAGATTCGGATAGTCCTCGCCGAGATCGGCGCCGTAGCTCAGATAAAAAACGTCCGGGTGATCCGGTGTGTCGGCGTTAAACTGCTCTAGATACTTAGGAGTGAGTTGGTACACCGCGGACTCCGAGTCGGGATCGACGTCGCCAAGGAGCATACCGATCGCGTTCGCGACCGCCGCGGCGATTATGCGCCCGCCGTCTCCCGAGTCGTCGATCAGGAACTCGGCGACCGGAGAACCACGGTGCGGTGTCGAGAGAGTCGTGAGGCTCGCGACGTGTTCGGCCATACCGAGGTGCGTGATCATGTATCGCGCCTCGAGACCACCTTTCGAGTGCGCGATGATATCGATTTTTTTGTGTTCGGGGTTCTCGGACAGAAACGCAAGGATTTCATCGCGCATGACGCGCGCGTTGTCCTCGATCGTCGCGAACGCTTCTTTTGCCGTGATGATCGACGGAACGTCGATGCGCAGCAAATCCTCCTGGATCTCGCGCAACGAACCCATCAGGAAATCAACGTTTTGGTACGCGAGTCCGTACGCGAGCATCACCGGTCGGATAGTCGCTTCTCGGACGGTTCGTTCGGCCGGTGCGGCGACGCGCGCTTCGGTCCGCGCCTGCATCCCCGCGGCGAACGCGGGGGGACCGATCACGAGACCGAAGCAGATCAAGACACACGTGGCTGTACGTCGAATCATCGTTTTCTCCGGTACGCCATTGTGTTACTCGACAAGGAACGGCAGATTCGCGGTCGCAACGCGCCCCGAATCGTCCGAAACGTACGCAAACAACCGGTACGCGCCCGGCTTCACGGGTGCCGTGAACTCGATTGAGTCGCAGTCGGTGTTCTTGATCGTGTCGGGGATCGCATCGGGCCGCGGCTCGTAATCCCCACCCTCGCCGACGACCGTCGCTTCGCTCAGGATCTCGGCCCGGATAGAAATCGGTGAGGAAGTAGGGGACGACGTCGTTACCTCCGCTCGCGCCGATGCACCGGTCGTCAACTTCACGCCGTCGTGCCGCGTCTTACCGCCGATCGCGATCTCGGTGAGACGCGGGGCGCGTTTCTTCGGCCACGAGCCGGTCCAGACGTACTGCATTACGTCGATCGCCTCGGTCTGTTCGCCGGCTTCGGTGAAGAGACCGTACCAGGTCGGTGTCCGCTCTTGTTTTTGTCCCCACAGAAAGACGTACGAGCCCATACAGTTAGCGGGATCTCCGAGTACTGCCGCGGTGTACCGTTCGAGAATTTTGTCGGCTTTTTCGCTCGACGTCTGCTCGATCGGCGCGTTCCACGGCGTGAGAGGGACTTCCCAATGGCCGGTCGCGCCCCACTCGGTGATCAGGTACGGGCCGGTGTAACCCGCGGCGGACAACTTCTCTTTTGCGTTGCCGACGTCACCGTACATCTGAATCGAAAGGAAATCCACCTCGGTGCATCGCGCGGTGAACTCATCGACCACGGTCTTGTTTGCCCCCGCGAGCATTGTCGTCGCGGGGTGATTGCCGTCGAGCTCGTGGATCATCGTCGCGATTTCGTTCACCGCGTCCCAAACCGCGGGGTTCGTGGCACCGAGATTCAGCTCGTTCCCGATTCCCCACGCGAGAAGCGCGGGGTGGTCTTTGAACTCGCGTACCTGCTCGGCGAGAGTATCGAGTTGTTTTTTGACCGCCTGACGGTCGTCGTAGTCGAATCCGTGCCGCTCGCGCGCAACGTCGAGCCCCATCAGTACTTTCAGACCGACCGCGTGCGCCTCGTCGAGAACTCGCGCGGCGTTTTTTGTGCTCCACGTTCGAATCGAGTTCCCGCCGCGGTGCGCGAGAGTCTCGGTATGTCCGAAGCCGCCCCCGGCACCTTTTACAAAGAACGGCTCGCCGTTAACGGTGAGACGGTGTTGTCCATCGATACATTCAACCGCGACGCGCACGGGTGATGACGTGTTTGAGTTTTTATCCATGCGCGCATTCTACCGTGACGGCCGTCACCACGCAAGCGCAAGCCGGCCGCATATCGGGCCGCGTGATTGCTTGCCATTTTCCGGTCGTTCCGATACGTTTTCCCGAGCGTCGTGTCGACATTCTCCCAATAAGGAGCTACGTGTGGAAAAAACCGTACGGATCATGCCGTGCCTCGATATGCAGAACGGGCGCGTCGTAAAGGGGATTCGGTTCGTCGATATCGCCGATGCGGGTGGCCCGGTCGCGTGCGCACGCGCGTACTGCGAGGCGGGCGCCGATGAAATCGCGCTCTTGGACATCACGGCGACGGTTGAAGGGCGCGCGACGATGCTCGATGTTGTCTCCCGTGTGGCTCGAGTCACGACGGTCCCGTTTACCGTCGGCGGAGGTATATCCGATATCGGGGCGGCCGCGGCGGTGATCAAGGCAGGAGCGAATCGAGTCTCGACGTCGAGCGCTGCGTTTCGGAATCCCGAGCTGATTCGTGAGCTCGTGCACGAATTCGGCTCGGACGCGGTGACCGTCGCGATCGACGCGGACGTTAACGAAAAGCTTCCGTCGGGTTACGAGGTTTTCATCGA
>PXBQ01000043.1 GCA_003566875.1 Spirochaetaceae bacterium
CCGCCGAGTCTGCGCGTCCCGAATCGCGACGCCGCGAGGCAGATCGTCGAGGACATGATAGAGTCGGGGCATTTTCTGCAGTTCGTCTCGCTTCTAATCGACGCGGCGGGCGACGGAATCGCGGGGAGAAAATACCGGCTATCCGATCTCGAGAAGATTATCAAAGGGATCGAAGAGGAGGGGTTCGCGTACGATCGGTCGCGCCGTTCGTTCCCGGAGCACAATGGAACCCGGAGAATGTCGAACTGGGGTTTTCTCCGCGAAGGCGACGAGTATCTTTTCACGTTCCTACGCGTTGACATCGTCGGGAACTCGACGCTCGTGCGGAGACACCCGCCGGAGCTCGTGAAAACCGCGTACGATGACCTCCGGTCGATCGTGACGACCGTGGTCGAGCGCCGGAACGGGCGCGTCTGGAGTTGGGAAGGCGACGGTGGGGTCGCGGCGTTCCACGTCGACGATGCGAACACCGCGGCGACGCTCGCGGGGATGGAGTGCATTCACGAGATGTTTCTGTACAACTCGACCGGCGGCGCGCTCGGCGAGCCGCTCCGATATCGCATCGCGATACACAACGGACAGTGCGAGTACCATCCGCAGATCGAGTCCATACAAGGCCCTGTTATCCAGAAACTCTCCGAGATCGAAGCCAAACACACAAAACCCGATACATTGACGATCAGCGATACGGTGTTCCTCTCGCTCGAAGACACGGTTGCCAGATGCTGTGAGCCGTTCGTCGTCGGTCCGGCGACGTACTACTATCGCTATGAACTCCGGTTCGATAACTAAATGAACATCCACCTTTTGAGCAACCGTCCCGTTCCGGCAGCGTTCAACCCTCTATGCCGGGCCAGAAAACACACAGTGATCCCCGAACCGTTCGATTCGTGGAAAGAGTTGAAAAAAGGCGGTCCGACCGACGCGTTCTACTACGTCGACGTCCACGGCCTGAAACCGGTTGAAATCACCCGAGTCATGCGCGAGCTCGGCCGATCGGACGGAATCGCGTTCGGCATCTACGACGACCGCGGAGTGCTCCCGGATCCGGCGGAGGTGTTTTTCTTCGGTGGCCTCGACTATATCGGCAAAAAGGCGGCGGCGGCCGGGATTACGTCAAAACGCGCAGGGATGCTCGAAGCGTACGTCGAGCGCGTGATTCCGGGGGCCATGAAGCCGCACGACGACGGGAATAGCTCGGACGTATCGATCACGGGTCCACTTCTGATCGCACCGAACGGCTGGGACGATATCACGCCTGAGTCCGAGTACACGTTCAGCATGTTGTACTTCGCGCTCGACGACGGTAGTACTCTCAAAGCGGACCAAAGCGCGGAGTCGTTCCACGCGCAACTGTCCGGCTTCCGCGCCTTCGTCTCGCACCATATCACCGACGCGGGCGGCCGCATCTGGCTCTGGAAAAACGTCTCGGGCGTAGCCCTGTTCCCTTTTGACGGCTCGACGTGCCCGGCGGTAGTAAACTGCGTCCGCATGATGTTGAGTCGGATGATCGGAACGTACGATCATTTTGGACACGGGAGGCATCTCTCATTTCGCCTTGCGCTGCACATCGGTAATACACTGTTCCGCAACTATGGTGAGACCGACACGATCGTCTCGGACACGATCAACCACCTCTTTCACCTCGGGGAGAAGTACGCGCACCGGGAGAGCTTCGTAATGACCGACGCCGTGTACTCCATGACGCCCGAAGGCCTGAAACCGTACTTCGAACACGCGGGTGTATTCGAGGGCCGAGGCGTGTACCGGATGCGGCTTCCTCGCGTAGTGCTTTAGCCGCAGCCGGTGGCGATTTTGGAATCGCCTTCCCCTTTGCGAAAAAACCTGTTACCGTATAGGCATAAGCAACAGGGGGACATATGAAGTATAAACCGTACGGCAAGACCGGACGCACGGTATCCATGCTCGGATTCGGCGCGATGCGTCTGCCGGCTCAGAAAGACGGAACGTGTGACTACGACCGGGCCGTTCCGATGCTCCGCAAAGGAATCGACGCGGGAATCAACTACATCGACACCGCGCGCGGCTATATTAATGGAACGAGCGAGATCGCGGTCGGAAAGGCGATCAAGAGTTACGATCGCGAGACTCTTTTTGTCGTCACGAAAATCCCAAGCAACGATATCGAGAACTCACGCGAGCTCGAATGGCGCAAACAGCTCGAACAGCAGCTCGCACGATTCGACATGCCGTACATCGACATGATCCTGTTCCACGGTTTGAAGTGGGATGCATTCAACGAGCACGTCGGCAAACCCGGTTACGCGTTGGCCGCCGCGCGTGCGGCACAGAACGATGGACTCGTTCGGCACATAGGTTTCTCGAGTCACGACACGGCGGAAAACATCACACGGCTCGTCGAGACGCGCGAGTTCGACGGCGTGCTGCTCCAGTACAACTTTCTCGACCGGCGGAACGAAGGCGCGATCGAAGCCGCTCACCGGGTCGGAATGGGGGTGACCGTGATGGGCCCGGTCGCGGGAGGACGACTCGGCGTTCCCGGCAATGTCGCGCTCGACGGTGAAGGGATGGAACAGATGCGCGTTCCCGAGATCGCGCTCAGGTTCGTCTGGAGCAACCCGGGAGTCACGGTCGCGCTGTCGGGCATGAACGCGATGGATCAGATCCACGAAAACGTCGCCGCCGCCGAGAAAATGACCGAGATCGGCGATGCGGAGAGACAAAAAGTCGCGGACCTCGTCGAACGCAACGCGGAGCTGATGAAGCTGTACTGTACCGCGTGTGGATACTGCATGCCGTGCCCGAACGGAGTAAACATCCCGGAGAACTTCCGGTACATGAACTGGCACAAGGTATGGGGCCTGACGAAGGAAGCCAAAGAGGCGTACGCCAAGTTCTCGCCCGACGGTTTCTGGGCGCCGTGGGCGTCCGGTCAAGTCAGCGGCCTCGACGCGTCGGAGTGCGTCGAGTGCGGCGAGTGCGAACCGAAATGCCCGCAGAACATCCCGAGCATCAGGCAGCTCAAGGAGACGGCCGCCGCGCTGGGATCGTGACGACCCGCGGCCCTATACGTGCTGTGCGATCTGCGAACCGCCCGGCATCGCGGGAAAACGGCGCGTTGAGCCTTTGTTTGGCCGGATGAAGTGACAGCCGACCGATGTCGTGTTCCTGAGCGCGGCATCGGTCACAAGGATCGCCGCCTGCGCCCCGTGGAA
>PXBQ01000437.1 GCA_003566875.1 Spirochaetaceae bacterium
CCGACGCGTGACTACCGGTCATACCGGCCCAAAGGCTCTGCGCATAACCGGCGGAAAGGAGCGGAACGATCTCGGCGCGTTCGCCGAGCGGGATCGCAGCGCCCGCTGTGCCGTGGAGGGTGATCATCGATAGCGCCGCGTCGGTGAACTCGGTATCGACCAACTCGAATCCCACGTCTCCGCCGAGGCGAAGCCAACGCGGGTTCGACAACGCGTACAGCCCGCCCGCGCGGACGCCAAAGCCCGGCCGGAAAAGCTCCGGTCCGTCCGCGATCGTGAGAGCCACGGGCACGAGAAACTGTGGAGTTACGACGAGATCGAGCTGCTGCGCGGACGCCGCACCGGCGGCGACGGCCAGTAGCAGAGCGGCGATCTTGAGGCGTCGGGGAACGCTCCCGGTAGTTCTATGGGTACGACTGAAACGGCGGCACATGCGGCACCTCCGCCTCAATCGTACAGCCTCGCCCGCGTTCACGCATGAGACGAATGTCTCATTTTGTGTCTCAGGGGAGCCTCTCTACCTCGATCTTGAGCTCAACCCGGTTGCGTACGCCGAATTTCTGATAAATGTGATAGAGGTGATTTGTCACGGTGCGTGGAGATATGTGGAGCAACGCGCCGATCTCCTTGTTCGTGTAGCCTTTGCCCGCGAGCACCGCGATCTCCTGTTCACGCGGTGACAACGGCTCGCCAAGTTCTTCGGCGCAGCCGTGAACGTCGGGGCACCGGCGCGGGAAGTAGTAGCGGATCACGAACCAGTTTAGCATTACGATCGTAATGAGCCCGTAGAGAAACTGGAACGCCAAATCGCCAAGCGGCAGCCGCTGTGCGACTCCGCTATAAACCGAGATTCCGATAAGTGGGGCGCACACCACGGTAACAACCGCGAACTTGACGAGTACATTCCACAGGATCGGCTCGATTCGGCGCCGGTGGTAGACCACGATCACGACGAACGCGAGGTGAGCCACTCCGAGCGCGACGTGGCGCACGTCAAACCCGACTCGCGAGATGCCCGAGTACGCGATCATGCCGACGTACGCGACCATGGCCGCAATCTGAAGCGAAGCAACCGCGCGCGGGACCGCGAGCCGCACGATCGCGTACGCGAGGCGAATCATTGCGAAAAACTGAACGAGTTCCGCTATGGCGTCGGTGGTCTCGACGATCACGCGGAGCCACAACGGAGAACTCACGCCGATCGCGTCCACGTATGCGAACAGAATGGCCACGAGTAAAATGACCATCGCTGAACCCAACACGAGTCCAAAGTAGAAGTATGCCCGGTTACCTTCGCGCCGGAAGAGCAGAAACGAAAAAATGGTGACCCAGCTCCCCGCGAGCGCGACGGCCACATAGAGGGCTACGGCGGCGTGCTCCACGTTGGAATTATAGAAGGTGGCCCGCCTGACGACAAGTATACGATACCGGGCCCGGAGTCTGGAATCGTGGATCTCCCTCCAATCAGTTGGAGTTGCTACACCATGCTGGAGTCACCTTTGTCGAAAACGGCTCTGATGCCTCCGGACAGCACTGCGGACATGGTACGGATCTTGCGCCGTTTGGGGGGAGACCGTTGGTGCTGCGGCAGCATGACGCCGCGCGGCTGTGCGCCGAACCGGCTCACGACCAATCAGGACAGGAGGAGAACATGTTACTGGAAACATGGGAGATCACGATTCTGGACGGGAAACACACGGAGATGCTCGACTGGTGCAAGCGAGCGGCGGAGGTCTTTCGCAAGGCGAACCAGGTGCGTAGCTGCCGGCTGTATAGACCGGAGACCGGGATGTCGCAGCAGATGCGGACCATCATTGTAGCCGTCGAGTACGACAGCATGGCCGCGCGATGCGAGTACTGGAAGGATCCGAGCGACGACATGCGGTCGATCGGCACTGAGGCCGAGGAGAATTTCGGGTTCGTCTGGATGTGGATGGGGCACCACTACTACACCGAGATAACGTAGCTCCCTGACTCCTCGCGACCGCGGCGATTACCTCGGGACGAGTACCCGAGCGAAACTCTCTGCCAGATACGACAGGTGCTCGTCCGGATCACCGTGATTCCGGTACTCGATAAATACCGGGATTACGGACCCGCTCTGCGCGAACACGGGTTCGATCCCGTCGATGATACGGCGAAACGCCTCGAGGTCAAAAACTCCCGGGTCCCCCGGTCGGATGTGTTTGTCGCCGAACAGCTCGTTGCCGGGATCGACACAACAGTTGCAGAGATGCACCGTCGCGACCAACTCCGCCGCGTGCACGATGCTGTCCGGAGTCTCGCCGTTCAAGCTGAGATGCGCTGTGTCGCAGATCAGCCGGACGTCGGCATCCGGCGCGCCGAGCGCCCGAACCAGCTCGATCGCTTCCGGCGCATAGCCGAGAGTACCGCGCTTATCGAGCTCAACGTCCATCGGCTCGATCAGGAGGCCGAGTTCGGGTGAACCGGGAGTCGCGGCCGCGCGGATAGTCGCGTAGATCTTGGCGAGCGATTCGGCCAATCTCCCGATCGCGTCCGGCCGGTCGCGTGCGTCGCGGTGTCCGGTTCCCGACGACAGACTCACGTACCGGGCTCCCTGTCCAACGCCCCGAACGATCATCTCACACACCATATCGACGGCGCGCCGGCGGTTCGACGGATCGGCGGACGCCGGAGACAGCTTGTCATTCCCAAGGGCTCGGCTCACGCAGAAATCGAGCCATAATCCCCGCTCGCGGACGATCGCTCCGAACTCGGCGCGCTCGATCGGGTCGACGATGTCGAGCGCGTGCACCGCGCGGTACGGGAACGTCTTGAGCGCTTTCAAGAGCGTCTTGATCGACGCTCCGGGGGTGTCGCGGATCGTCGGCACGGTTTGCGAGAGCATGATGCCGGGGACGAAGGGAGACGTTGCGACTGACCCGTGGTTTTCTGCCGACACCATACGGGAATCTATCACGGACAGCTCCGCGCGGTCACCGGGTGTCTCCGCTCACGATGCGCTCGCTCTCCTCCCAGAGCCGCCGCGCCAGGGCGTCGTCGAGCGCGCGCCGGCCCGGGCGACGCGGGCGCTTCTTCACGAAGTACTCGCCGCTCGTGTTCGACACCTGCGGTGAGGTCGCGAGGTAGACCGAGGTTTCCGCGCCCTTCTCCGGGGCGGCCATGAAGAGCGAAACGAAGCGCATAATGCCGCTGCCCGCGCCGGTTTCGCGGTC
>PXBQ01000035.1 GCA_003566875.1 Spirochaetaceae bacterium
GAGCAACAAACGCTCGTCGGCCAGGTCTATCGCAACAGCGTGCGGCTACTCGACATGATCAATCAAATGCTCGACTTCGCGAAGTTTGATGCGCGGAAGATGCAACTCCGGCTCGCCCGTGTCAGCGTCGCCGAGATCGTCCGCGATGTCGTCACGGTGTTCACCGAGGTCAGCGCGCGTAAAGGTCTTTCGCTGTCGTACGAGGTGCTCGAGGAAGTCCCTACGGTGTACCTCGATCGAGAAAAGATGGATCGCATCCTCTCGAATTTGATCCGAAACGCGATCAAGTTTACCGACTCGGGTTCGGTCTCGGTCACGATCGGCCGCAACGCGACCGCGATCGTGATCAAGATCACCGATACCGGAATCGGAATCCCCGATGATCACCTGAAGCGGATCTTCGAACGCTTTCAACAGGTCGACGGATCGAGCACACGACGTTTCGAGGGAACCGGTCTCGGCCTCACAATCGTAAAAGAGGCTGTAGAGCTTCAACACGGCACGATCGCGGTCGAGAGCACTGTCGGACGCGGCGCGGAGTTCACGATTCAACTCCCGCTTGATCTCGAGACGCGGGCACCGGATGCGTTCATCGAACGACGCGGCCGCGACCGGCGCAACGCAGACCGGCCGTTCACGGGGCCCGACCGGCGCCAAGGGCCACGCCGGGGAGCGGAGACCGCGCGTGTTTCGGTCGAAGATCTCGCGTTCGCCGACGCAGGGGACAAGGCCGGTAACTCGATAACGACGAAAAATCCCGCGACGGCCGACGGGCTCGACGTTCTGTACGCCGAGGATAACGAGGACCTGCGCACCTTTGTCTCGACGATGCTCGCGAAGTTCGGCCATAGGATCACGACCGCGGTCGACGGACAGGAAGGCTGGGAGCGCGTCTTGCGTCTGCCTCCGGACGTAATCGTGTCGGACGTGATGATGCCGCGGATGGACGGGTACGAGTTTCTGATCGCGGTCAAGTCGACCGATGAGACACGTCACATCCCGTTCATACTGATCACCGCGAAGTCCGAGCTCGACTCGAAAATCGAAGGACTCGAGTTCGGCGCCGACGATTACTTACCGAAGCCTATCAATATCCGCGAACTCGAGGCACGCGTGCGCAATCTCGTGACCGGGAGGAGACTCCACGAAGCGGCGCTGCAAACACGCGAACTCGAGGGGCGTATCCAGGAGCTTTCCTTAAGTTTCTCGCGGTCGCTCGAGCTCCGCGATCACTACACCGCGGGTCACTCGAACGACGTACTCGCTTACGGAATAATCATCGCCGAGGAGCTCGGGCTACCCATCGATGCACGGCTACGTGAGTCGCTTTTGCTGCACGACATCGGCAAGTTGGGGATCCCCGATCGTATCCTGCTGAAACCCGACGCGCTCACTCCCGACGAATGGGCGACGATGAAGAAACACGCCGAGATCGGAGCGGAGTTGCTCCGCGACTTCGAGTCGTTCCGAGAAGTGGCAGACATCATTCTCGCGCACCAGGAGAGGTACGACGGCACGGGATACCCGCGGGGGCTCTCGGGCGACTCGATTCCGATGATCGCGCGGATCATCGCGGTCGCCGACGCGTGGCACGCGATGACCGAGGACCGACCTTACCGAGCGGCGCTACCGTTCGATGAGGCGATCCTCGAGCTGCTCCGGAACCGGGGGCGTCAGTTCGACCCGGGTGTCGTCGACGCTTTGTTCTCGGGTCTCGTGAGCCAGGGTATCTTGACACACCACGATGTAAACAAGGCACGATGTATCATGAACTGAGCCGCGAACGCGGTCGGTGAGGAGACGGGAAGGCGTGCCGAGTTCGAACCTGTTTGAGAATACCGCGACGCTGTACGACCTCGATACGAGGGGTCTCGAGACCCACGACACAGACTTCTACCTCCGGTACGCACGCCGAACGCCCGGAGAGATTCTCGAGCTCGCGTGTGGAACCGGACGCGTAACGATCAAACTCGCTGAAAACGGGCACTCGGTCACCGGAATCGACCTCTCGCCGCACATGCTCGACGTCTTCCGTGAAAAACTGCGGAAGACGCCGCAGCCCGTGCGTCGCCGCATTCGCATCCGCAAGGCACCGATGTCGTCGTTCAGGCTCGGCAGGCAGTTCCCGCTGATCATTATCCCTTTTCGGGCGTTCCAGGCGCTGACGACCGAGGCGGAGATTGCCGGGTGTCTCAGCTCGGTGGCGCGACATCTCGCGCCCGGCGGTGTTTTCATCGTCGACGTTTTTGTCCCGTATCGGTACCTCAACGCCGACTGGGCCGACGGGATCGAACGCGTCGAGTGGGTATACCGCGACCCGGAGACCGGAACCGAGATCAGGCGGGCCGATCGGCGCACGGGAATCGAACCTCTCACACAGATAATCTCATCCGAAATCGTGTACTACATCCGCACGCGCGACGGCCCAGAGAAACGCGTCAGCGATCCGATCAGACTCAAGTACTACTTTCGTGCTCAAATCGAAGCGATGCTCGCGTCGTTCGGATTTACGATCGACAACGAGTTCGGCGAGTACGACGGTCGCCCGATCGGGACAGGACGCGAGCAGATCTTCGTCTGTCGCCGCAGAGAGCTCGACGCGCACACGCGTCTGTAGCGGGCCGGCGCGCTCGCCGGCGCGATCACGTTTTGACCGAAGGCCCCGCGGCGAAAAACGACTCGAGCAGAGAAGCAACTTCCTCGCAGATTTCCGGTGAGCCGATATAGTCGTTGTGGTTGACTTCACGTTCGACGCCAAACTCGTGCAGAGACGCGGCGAGCGCGAGGGCAAGCGCGCTCGACTGCGCGGCGGCGGTCACTCTGTCGCACGCGCTCGCGATCACGATCGCCGGCTGTGCCGCGGGCGCGGTCAGCATATCGGTGTGGAAGTACCTCGGCGCGAACAGCGCATCCTGAAGTTCGGGCGTTTCCGGCACCGCGGTAGCGAACATCCTTTTCTGGACGTGTTTCGGCGTGAGATCGGAAAAAAACCGCCCGCGCGCGAGAAAACCCGGTATCAGCCGGTACCGGATCAGGAAGCGGAGTAGCCCCGAAACGTGACGGTCGCCGTACGGCGCGGCGATCGCAGCGAAACCCGCGACCACGCTGAGGCCGAGCCGCGCAGCGGTAACTGCCGCGAGCGCACCGCCGAGGCTGTGTCCGACAAGGTACACCGGCTTGCCGATCTCGCCGGC
>PXBQ01000069.1 GCA_003566875.1 Spirochaetaceae bacterium
ACTTGGCTTGATCGTGATCCGGAAAGACATCCATACGCTCGTAGAATTTAATAAACGCTTCCTGGCACAGCTCCTCGGCGATCTCCATATCGTTTGTCACACGATACACGATCCGAATCAAAACGGGGTAAACTGAATCGTACACCGAGCGGAATTCATCCGCACGACCGTGAGCCCACTGCATATCTAGAACAACACACGATCGGTCGACGTTACAACGATCACGACGATTTCTTCCATCGAGTCCCTTCCGGGCCGTCCTCGAGCTGAATACCCCGCCCCAACAACTCGTCCCGAATCGAGTCCGCGCGCGCAAAATCCCGTCTGCGCCGCGCATCGTTTCTCTCACGGATTAACTGCTCGACCTCGGAGCTGAGCGTGACATCACGGTCCTCTGCATCCGCGGCGCGGGCCTGTTCGAGGAGGCCGAGGCCCAGGATCGAATCCATCCTCTCGATACACCCAAGAGCCTCGCGCGGCGGCACGGCTTCATCCTTCACGAGAGCCCAGAGGTCCGCAAGACACCGCGACGTGTTGAGATCGTTCGCGATATGTTCGGTGAACGCAGTGAAATACTCGCCGGCGTCAGAGCCGGACTCGACTGATTGGGCGTGCTCTGCGCGCCGCAGGATTCCCGAGATTCGTTCGACAAGACCGCGTCGACCCGCCTGCGCTCCGGCGAGAGCGGTCTCGGAGAACTGTAGTTGCGTGCGGTAATGCGCACCGAGAAGAAAGTAACGATAATCCAGAGGATCGTATCCGGCCGCCTCGAGAGCCGACAACGTCGTGAACGTTCCGCTCGACTTCGACATCTTTCCGTCGGCCATGACGAGAAACTCGTTGTGGAACCAGTAGTTGACCCACTTCTTCCCGGTTGCGGCCTCCGACTGCGCGATCTCGTTTGTGTGGTGTACAGGAACGTGATCGATCCCTCCTGCGTGAATGTCAAACTGTTCGCCGAGATACTTCATGCTCATCGCGCTGCATTCGAGATGCCACCCAGGATACCCTCGCCCCCACGGTGAGTCCCACATCATCGCCTGCTCACCGAACTTGGAGCTCGTGAACCACAGAACAAAATCGAGCGGATTTCGTTTGTTCGGATCTTTTTCGATCCGTGCTCCTGCCTTGAGGTCGTCGAGCTTTAATCCTGCGAAATCGCCGTAACGGGGAAACTTCGAGATATCGAAGTACACGTTTCCACCCGCGACGTACGTGAATCCCTGATCCTCGAGCCGTTTGACCAATGCGATCATCTCAGGGATATGGTCGGTCGCCTTGCACACGGTGTCCGGCCGCGCGATGTTGAGCTTTTCGACATCGACAAAAAACGCGTCGGTGTAGTGTTCGGCTATCTCCCAGACCGTCTTTTTCTTCTCACGCGCGCTCACGACCATCTTGTCGTCACCGGTGTCGACGTCGCCGGTGAGGTGGCCAACATCGGTGATGTTCATCACGTACGTTACACTGTATCCGAAAAACCCAAGCGCGCGCCTCAGGATGTCCTGACAGACGTACGCGCGTAGGTTTCCGATATGCGCGTACGTGTAGACCGTCGGACCACACCCGTACATCCGAACGACCCCGGGCTCTATCGGCGTGAACTCTTCGACCCGACGTGACGGTGTGTTGTATATTTTGAGAATCACCGGATCTCCTTGTGAATCAACGCACGATTTCGTTATCATGACGCTGTGGACACCTTAAAGAAATGCTTTGAAAGAATCAACATTCGTGGCGAGGTCTCGTTCGATGAACCGCTCTCCCGCCACACGACGTTTCGCGTCGGTGGGCCCGCCGATGTCTTCGTGACGCCGGCCGACGCCGACGATCTCATCGTTGCGCTGTCGTGCGCGCGCGAGAACAGTATTCCGGTCTTTCTACTCGGAGGAGGCGCAAATGTCCTGGTGTCCGATCACGGCATACGTGGTGTCGTTGTGTCGATGCAGGGCTTTTCACGGATCGCGCACTCCGTGGATCGGCTCGTCGTCGGAGCAGGGCTTCCGGTGTCCGAAGCGGCAGAGTACGCCGCTGCGCACGGGCTTGAGGGTCTCGGGTTCCTGTACTCAATGCCCGGAAGCGTCGGAGGAGCGCTTTGGATGAACGCCCGATGTTATGGATCGTCGATCTCCGATATCATCGAGCATGTCGATATCATCACCGAGGATCTTCAGTTGGAACGCTATTCGGTCAAACCCGAACAGTGGCACTACAAGATCTCACCGTTCCAGACGCGACGCGTCGCGATTCTCGAGGCGACATTTCGTATGTTACACGATGACCCCGAGTCGATCCGCGCGCGGATGGAGTGCTACCGTGCGGATCGCGACGCGAAAGGACATTTCTCGGCGCCTTCGGCGGGATCGGTTTTCAAGAACAACCGCGAGTTTGGCGAGCCAACCGGAGCGATAATCGACAAACTTGGGCTTCGTGGATTCCGAATCGGCGATGCAAAGGTATCCGACGTGCACGCGAACATCGTCGTCAACGCGGGACACGCGACCGCGCGCGATATCGACGCGGTCATACATCACCTCGAAACCGAGGTGTCCGAAAGACTCGGTCTCAGGCTCGAACGTGAAGTACTCCGGGTCGGAGAGTGGGACTAGCGTCCCGAGAAGCCGAACTCGAAAAAAAGCGCGCGTCTCGCCTCGTCGATCGTGCGAAGCCGAACGGGATCGTCGATCCGAACGGGATTTCTCGTCGAGATCGACAAAAACGCCGCGTGAGCCGGACGCGTCACCTCGAGACGCGCGCGCCCGCTGTACGTAACAACCGCTCCACGCTCGAGCCGCGCAGCGAGATCGACCGAGAATCCGGGTGACCGAATCGCCGACGACAGAACGTACTTCGTGGTTCGAACGCCGGCGGATCGATCGACGGTCAGGACCTCGCCGGTGATGATCATACGTTTCACGCGAAGGCGTGTCTTTAGCTCGCGCCGTACCTCGGCGTCGTGATCCTTCGTGAGATCCTCACGCCGCTCCATCGCCACGGTACCCGACAAGCCGAGGTCACGGTCGTCCGGGCCACCAGCCACGATCGCAAGCCGCGCTCGCAGATCGTCACGGTCGCCCGATCCGTACACGTCGGGATACCACACCCTCCGCTCGACCGCAACCGACGGTGAAAAAGCTAAGCGCGGAAAGCCGACCAGACGCGCGCTCGCAACCGCGTTTGGGCCCGTACGCCCGCCGGGCGGCCGATACGACAACGACCGGAGACCAAGCCAAAATTCTCCGTCGGCAATCCGCGTCTCAGCGACTCCTGCCAACCGCGCGGCATAACCGCTCGAGTCGCGCGTGCCCGACGAGAGGAAGGCCCCGCCCGAGCCGGCAAACAGAAAGGGACGCGCCGAGCGCCGGGCGGCACGCGTCTCGGCTGAGACACGTGCCGCCATGTGCATTTGGCTGCCCCCGGGAAACGCCGGTGTTCCGGCGTACCAGACGTCGATCCTATCGACAGGCGTTGTCGGCGCGAACATCGAGACAACCTCGATACGCGCGCGGCCGTCCCCGCTGAACCCGACACCATACCGATCGGACTTCTCGGAAGATCCTGCGCCCCAAATGAACAACTCCCCGCCCGCGAAGAGGCGCCGTACCGCGAACCCGACGAGCAGAGCCGAGTCAAATGAATAGTCGTTTCGAACTCGCGTCCGCGTCACGGTCGCGACTGATCGCGCGCCACCCTCTGCCGGGTTCTCGATTTCGGCGAACAGGCCGTGCAGTCCGACCGAACCGACCGACAACACGAATGGTCCGGCGTCGGCCGCGGCAGATCCACGAATCGAGCGTAGACCCGCGGTGTCGGACAGTACCGCGGATATCGTAAGACCGTCGAGATCGTACACGAGACGCGCGCGGTACGTAGTCCAGTCGGAGACCCGGACCGCGATGGTCGACGCGTACACCGATCCACCGGCGGCGAATCCCATCAGAAGCACAAATCCCACCTCGAGAAGCAAAAAAAGCGGAAATTCCGCGTAACGGTTTTTTTTCATACATAGTGGTACGTCGCTTTTTTCTCTGCCGCTTGAGAAGCGCGACTTTTCAACGGCGGATAGCGCGAAAAACACGAAAAAAACGGTCTTGATGCACGCGCCGGTTTATGCCACAATGAGAAAAAGCACCTGCAGCGCCCAGAGTCCCGGAGGAATCGATGGTCATTCTCACTCTGAATTGCGGAAGCTCATCCGTGAAGTATCAGTTGTACGATTGGGAGCGAAAGGAAAGCGTCGCGACCGGCGTCGTCGAACGCGTGACGCAGGACGGCTCGACGATCACGCATAAGGCGAAAGGCAAGGACGAGTACACATACGAGAGGCAGTGTCCGGATCACACCGTCGCTATCGAGCTAATTATCGAGACGATCGTCGACCCCGCGCACGGCGCGATAGAGAACATGCGCGACATCGCGGCTGTCGGACACCGGGTGGTTCACGGCGGCGAGCGGTTCAAGGCATCCGTGCGTGTCAACGACGAAGTACTGTCGGCGTTTCGTGAGATCCAGGGACTCGCTCCACTTCACAACCCCGCAAACATCATGGGAATCGAGGCCGCCCGCGCGGTTCTTCCGAATGTCCCGCATTGCGCGATCATGGATACCGCTTGGCACCAGACTATGCCGAACCACGCCTACATGTACGCGCTCCCGCACGAGTGGTACTCGAAGTACGGTGTTCGCCGGTACGGTTTCCACGGGACTTCTTTCCTGTACACGGCGAAACGCGCGGCAGTCCTACTCGACAAGGACCCGTTCGAGACAAACCTGATCATCGCGCACGTCGGGAACGGTTCGAGCATCAACGCCGTGGAAAACGGCGTCTCGATCGACACATCGATGGGTTTGACCCCGCTCGAAGGGCTCGTGATGGGGACTCGATCCGGCGACATAGATCCCGCGATTCCGTTCTACATGATGAACGTCGCGGACATGAAACCGGAGGACCTCGAAAAAGCCCTGAACAAGAGTAGTGGAATCCTTGGAATTACGGGCCAATTCGTCGACCGACGCGACGTCGAGAAGGCGGCGGAGAAAGGCGACGCAAAAGCGCAGCTCGCGATCGAGATAGAAGCGTACCGCATCAAGAAGTATATCGGCGCATACGCTGCCGCGCTCGGCCGTGTTGACGCCGTCGTCTTCACCGCCGGCGTCGGCGAACGCGGCCCGGTGATTCGGGAGAAAGCGGTGTCCGGTCTCGAGTTCATGGGGATTCGTCTCGATCCTCGGAAGAACCAGCGCTCTCGGACGAAAAACACCGAGACCGACATCGCAACTACCGACTCCCAGACACGGATCTTCGTGATCCCGACCGACGAAGAACTCGTGATGACAGAGGATACGCACGCGATCCTGCAGGGAACGTACGACGTGCACACGAACTTCACGTACTCTTTCCAGAGTCCGGACTACCTCAACGTCGAGCGCAACGGCTGTGTCGATCTGGACTTTGAGAAAATCGACGGACTCAAGGACATCGTCGCCGAACGCACGACGATGAAAGGTGAGGCCGGCGGCGAGTGCGAGCCGCCCCCGGAAGATTGCGAGTAGCCCATGACGGCCGAGCCGGTACGCACGACGTACCGGCCGGTTCTAGTCGCCGTCTATCACGTGATCTATCACATGAAAAGACGAACCGTCGCGACAAAAGTTGCGACGATCACGAACACGCGGTACGGCTTCTCCGGAATCAGCTTCACGACTCTATATCCTATGAACGCCCCGACAAAAATCGCCGGTGCGAGCACGAGATTCACGGTGAGCGTCTCTAACGTGATCGTGCGCCAGATAAAGATGTGAAAAGGAACCTTTATGAGGTTCGCGATGAAGTAGTACCACGCCTGTGTGCCGATGAAGCCGTGTTTCGGGAGTAACATCGCGAGGAAAAAAACCGTCGTGATCGGTCCGGCCGCGTTCCCGATCATCGTCGCGACACCGCTCGCGACACCGGCGAGCGCGGCAAACCACCACGCCGTCGGAACGGTCGCGTTCTTCCGAGTTTCCCTCCACACCAACACCGCCAAGCCGGCGAGAACGACAACACCGATCAGCATCCGGAACGTCTCGTCGCTCACGACGGCGCCGATCGCCACACCGATCAGGATCCCGGAGAACGTCCACGGCAGGAGTTTCCAGATGTACTTCCACTCCGCGTGTTGGTGGTAGTACAGTACCGCGAAGACGTCGGCTATCGAAAGCAGCGGCAACACGATTCCCGCGGAGACCCGACCGCCGAACACGGCCGCGAAGATCGGAATCGCGAGCATTCCGATGCCTTGCACACCGGTCTTGTTCATGCCGAAAAACATCGCGCCGAGCGCGATCAAGGTCCACTGGATCGGAGTTATCGACGCCAACATCACGTCACCACGAAGGTCGAGACCGGGATCTCGATCCCTTCCGCCTCGAGCCGCTGTTTGATCGTCTCGTACATCGAGTTCCTCGTTTTTATCAACTCCGATTTTTCGAACCACACGCCGAAAAAGACGTCGATTCCCCGTGGGCCGAACGAGTTGATGAAGAATATCGGCTCGGGATTGTCCAGGCTGTTCGGGTTTGCGCGCGCGGTCTCGATCAGTGCGTTTTTGAGTACCGCAAGATCGGTCCCGTACGCGACGGTGAACTCGATGTTCAACCGCCGGATCGGAAACCGCGTAATATTGGTCACCTCCGACTTGATCAGAGTCTCGTTCGGGACCCGCACGTATTGATTATCGAACGTTCGGATTTTCACCGAGAGAAGATCGATCGTGAGCACAATCCCTGACGTCGAGCCGACCTTGATTACATCGCCGATTGTGAACGACTTCTCCGAAATCAGGAAGACCCCGCTGATGACGTTCGAAACGCTCGTCTGCGCTGCGAAACCGAGCGCGATACCCGCTATACCCGCGGCGCCGAGCAACGTCGTGAGATTCAGACCCAACTGACCGAGTACGGTCATGATTATCACGATCGTCCCGGTGTACACGATCGCCTTCTTGACGATCATCTTCGACTGCGCGGAAAACCGCCGCTCGACCAATCTTCCGACGATGAACGCGATGAGCTTGAGACCGAGAAATCCACCGACGACCACGAACAGGATCCGACCCGCGGTCGCGAGTTGCCCGGGGCCGAACAACGTCGTGAGCTCCGGAGGAATGAGACGATCCATACGGCTGCCCCTTAGTAGTTGCTTATTTTGTCGAGCAACGAGATGCCTTTTTTCCAGATCGAGTCGAAGTTCGCCTTTCGCGCCCTGCTTAACAAAACTCGATTGGTGCTCGGCATCGGCCGCGTCTCCGAAACGCTGATATTCAACTGCTTCTCGCGCGTAAAATCGGTTCGTGACTCGCCGGTCCAGAGCCCCGCGACCGGCACATCGGTCCGGTGATAGAGATTCATCATGTCGGCGAATATCCCGAACTTCTCGACGATGAACGGATCGTCGGCGATGTTTCGGAGCCGCACGGGACAGATTGCGTCTGTTGGTCCCTGCGTCACCTTGTCCGGGTAGTGGTACAAGTCCGAAGGAAGTGTGTAGCAGAGTTTCCCGGCGAACATGTCACCGAGCCACGTGTTTGTGAGCATGCGCGTCGGAATCTCGCATACGCGTTCCTCGCCGTGCGCGCCGAGCACGGAAACGCCCAGAAACACCGGGATTATCGCGTAGAACTGAACAGTAGTCCCCGGAAGTAACTTCAAAGGGTTGCGGGGGTTCGCGATCACGGTTCTGTCGGGCATCAAAGGAGAGAACTTGACGGTCAGTGATGCAGATCGCGTCACCGCGCGGTGCCACTCCGGTTCAGCCGGCATCTCGGGGTTCGGCATTGAATGCGAGTCCGACGTCGGCTCGGCATCGGCTCGATGCCGCCACACGTACAACCACTCTTCGTCGGTGCGTCGCATCCAGAAGTCAAGAGCACCTATCCGCCAGTACCGGACGATATCGGTATCTAACGAGTAGTTCGTCCAGTACACCATGACAAAAACGTTTAGGTCTCGGTTTTTTTCTGTTTGCGCGCTTCGCGTCGCTTCGCGTTTGCAATCGTCGCTTTGGCCGTCTTCGAGATCATCACTTTCTTGCCGTCGATCTCGTGTTCGTACAGTAGCTTGACGCCGGTCTTCTTCGTAATCGGGCACGTACCGCGCCCGCTTCTCGGGTATTCCTCACGCGCTCCGGCGCCTCTGTGTGCTTTCGACATCGTTCGTCCTTCCTGATCAATAGTATCAAAAACGAGCGGGAACGGAAGAAACCGTTCCCGTCAGTATTACTCGGAACACCTACTATACGTACGCAGCACGCAAGCGTCAAGCACCGGGTTGCGCCACGGAAGTTCTATGACAGCCGGCCTACACGGTCAAGGCGCGAGTTTGACCCACGAAGCGCCCGCGTCGGACGACTCGACGGCTTTCGTGATAAACTCGAGGCCGCGTACTCCGTCGTGTACCGTCGGGAAGCGGTACTGCGAGGCTTTCATCGGCGCTCCGTCGATGAAAGCACGAATAGCGGCGGCCGCCTCCATGTAGATCGTCGCGAACGCCTCGATGAAGCCTTCGGGATGCCCCGACGGGAGCCGTGTGACGTCCTGTGCGGGTTTGGTTGCAAAACCCGAACCACGAGTGTGTCGACGGAGTGGTTCGCCCATCCGGCCGACCATCAGATAGTTGGGGTTTTCCTGCTCCCACATCAACGCGCCTTCGGACCCGTAAATTTTGATCCGCAACGCGTTCTCTTCTCCGATCGCGACCTGGCACGCCGCGAGCATACCCTTACCGCCACTTTTCAACCGCAGCAGCACGTTCACGTCTTCATCGAGCACGCGTCCCGGGAGGAACGTACTCTTCTCCGCGCAGATCTCGGCGATCGGATCGGATGTGATGTACTCGAGAAGATTCGCCGCATGCGTGCCGATGTCACCGATCGTGCCGCCGACGCCGGACTGCGCGGGATCGGTCCGCCAAACCGCCTGTTTCATGCCCTCTTTCTCGAGCGGCGCCGCGAGGAACTCCTGGACATACTCGACGAGGACTTTCCGCACGGTCCCCATCGCGCCGGACCGGAAGAGTTCTCTCGCTTCGCGCACCATCGGATAGCCGGTGTAGTTATGCGTCAACGCGAACACCAAGCCCGTTTTTTCGACGATCTGTTCGAGTTGCTTCGCTTCATCGAGAGAGTACGTCATCGGCTTATCGCACACGACGTGAAACCCCGCCTCGAGAAAAGCCTTTGCCGGCCCGAAATGCGCTTTGTTCGGTGTCACGATCGAGACAAAATCGATCCTCTTGTCGGCCGGTAGCTTGGCCTCGGCTTCGGCCATCTCTTCGTACGACCGATAACACCGGGCCGGGTCAAGGTACAGTTCGGCGCCGGTTTTTCTGGTGTTCTCGAAGTCACGCGAAAAACATCCCGCGACGAGCTCAATTTGCCCGTCGACCGCCGCGGCCATGCGGTGAACGCCGCCGATGAACGCGCCTTGACCGCCTCCGATCATTCCCATTCTGAGTTTTCTTTTCCACGGCGTCACGGCTACCTCCTACTCGAGCCCGAGGATGCGGCGGTTTCGCTTTTTGTCGGAGCCACCACCCGCGAAGTCGTCGAATGCTACCTGCGTCGCCTCGATGATGTGATCCCTGATGAACGGAGCGCCTTCGCGCGCGCCTTGTTCCGGGCTCTTTATGCAACACTCCCACTCCAAAATCGCCCACCCGTCGTAACCGGCCTCGGTCATCGCGGTGAAGACGCGTTTGAAATCGACTTGGCCGTCACCAAGCGAACGGAATCTACCGGCGCGTCCGCGCCAGTCCTGGTACCCGCCGTACACGCCGACGCGCCCGGTTGGAAGAAACTCTGCGTCCTTCACGTGAAACGCGCGAATCCGGTCGCCGTACAATTTTATGAACTCAACGTAATCGAGCTGCTGCAGGACAAAGTGACTTGCATCGTACGTGATGCCCGCCGCCGGGTGATTGTTAGTCTTGTCGAGGAACATCTCGAACGTCGCGCCGTCGTAAAGGTCCGATCCGGGATGAAGCTCGTACCCGTACGTCACACCGTTTTCGTGCGCGAAGTCAAGAATCGGCCGCCATCGACGAGCAAGCTCGGTAAACGCCTCGTCGATCAAGCCCGCGGGACGTTGCGGCCACGGGTAGATCATGTGCCACGCAAAACCACCCGACATCGCCGAGATGTTTTTTGTTCCAAGATTTGCCGACGCCTTGACGGACTTCTTGAGCTGATCGGTCGCCCACTCGGTGATCTCCGCACCCTTCAAGCCGTCGGGGTAAAACGGCGCAAAACCGTCGGCGTACGCGGGGTGCATCGCGAGGACTTGTCCCTGCAGGTACGATCCGAGTTCGATTATCTCGAGCCCCAACTCGCGGAGTTTGCCCGCGTACTCGTCGGCGTACGTCTTGGACTCCGCGACCTTCTCGAGGTCAAAAAGGCTCTTCTCCCAGGTTGGTATCTGAACGCCCGTATAACCGAGATCGGCGACCCATTTCCCGAGCGACTCGATCGAGTTGAACGGAGGATCCGGCCGGACAAACTGCGCAAGGAAGATCCCCGGCCCTTTGATTGTTTTCATTTCTAGCCTCCTGGATGTGTATTAGTCCGATGCGTGTCGGCAAAAGTATATCATGGGTTTTTTGAGCGGCACAAGTTCGTAACGGAGCGGCACCAGGATCCGCACCGAAAAAACGCCGCCCGGCGAGGGCGGCGTGGTTTGAATCAACTTCGGCTCAACGCTCGAGGATGAACTCGACGCGTCTGTTCTGCCAGAGATTTTCTCGATCGCTGTGCGGCACGATCGGGAACCGTCCGCCGTATCCGGTCGTCGACATCCGGTCGTAATCGACCCCAAGAATCGTCAACGATCTGCGCACTTCTTCAGCCCGGCGATTCGAAAGCGGGACCAAAATCTCGCGCTCTTCGCGGTCCTGAGCGGCCCCCGGCCGGAAGTGTTGGCGCGCCGCGTGACCCTCAATCGTGATCGTGCGATCGGGGAATCGGTTGAGAATCGTCGCGAGTCGTCGCAGAGTCTCCAGGTTCTGCTCGAACCGCGGCGGCTCGACCCGGAACAGGTCCGACGAGTACGGCATGAACTGGATCGAGGGAATAATGATCCGGAGTTTGTCGCCGTCGCGCATCACGAGAATATCGGTCGTGATCGTTGTCGTTGCTTCCGACACTTGGCCGTCGGTGTCTGTTACGGTGAAAACCGCGGTATAGTCCTCGGCCGACATCACCGTAAGATCCGAGTCGGACGATCCGTCCCACACGATTCTCGCCGGTGGTGCGCCGGTTCCTGAGAACCGACGGAAAACGTTACCCATTCGGTCGTGGATCTCGAGTTCCCAGTCGCGCAGCCCAACCTCGCTCACCGCGGCGAGCGAAATCGAAACAGTGTCGTCGACGCCGTCTCCGTCCGGAGAGAACGGAACCGGACTCGCTGTGATCGTCAGGCGCGGAGGGAACGGCGGCTCACGCGTCTCCTCGGCGACCCTCACGGCCGCCGTCTCGCGCGTCACGTTGTCGAACGTGTCGCGAACTGTGAATACGGCCGTGAACTCGCTGCCCGGAGCGGCGTACACGCCGGTATCCGAACGCCCGTCCCACTCGATCCGCGGACGCGGAACTCCGGTCCCCGTGAACGACCGGAACACGCGGTCCTGCCGATCGCGGATATCCACCGACCATCGGGCCACCGGCACGGTGCTCGTCGCCGAAAGGTAAATGTTCAAGATATCGTCGACCCCGTCTTCATCGGGCGAGAACGGTGTTGGGGTCACCTCGATCGCCGCGAGCGGCGCGATCTCGGCTCCCGGAGGCACGGACTCGACTATGATCGGCGAGTCGGCCCTTCGGGTCATCGAGTCGCCGTTCTTCCAGACCACGCGGACGTCGACGGTGTAGTTGCCGTCGGGCGCGTTTCTTCCACCGGTTTGGGTGCCGTTCCATACGTGTCTCTGGAACGGAGTCGTAAACCCGCGCGTGTACGCAACGCGGCCGTCTTCACCGCGGATCGTTATCTCCATGAGTTCGATATACTCACTCGGCTCGTAATCCACGAGGATCGTGGCGTCACGCTGTTCCGACTCGGGTCGTAAGCTGATCAAAGGCGAACGGTCTGTATCGGCGTACCGAACGTCAAGGTGTCGCGGAGCCGTGTCTTTGATCACCGTGGCGACGTTCGAGCGTCCGAGGTTGCCCGCGGTATCGAGACCCTCGAGTTGAATCGTATAGCGTCCGTCGGGAGCCTCTTCTCCAAAGAGGTCCTCACCTTCCCAGGTGTACTCGAACGGCAACGCGGTGATTCCGAAATCAACGGCACGGAAACGCCCAAACGATACGCCTTCGTACTCGATAACGGCGTACCCGTCGATCGGAGCTTGATCGGAGGGCTGGGAAAACCGTAGGTTGACGCGCTGTCTGGTCTCGCCGCCGAACACGACGGTCTGCCCTCGCTCGGTCGGCGCCGGCTCGGTCGTCACGGCGATCGACGCGCTTGGCGGAACGGTATCGATCACAAAATCAAGCGCGGGCGACGTAGCGGTAAGCCCCGTGTCGTACCCGACCGTTAACCGCGCGACGTAGTTTCCGTCGCGCAGGGCGATTCCTGCGGCGGTCAATCCGTTGAACTCAACATACTCGGGGACAGCGGTCCCCCTCTCGGTCCAGACGGGTCGAGCCGGAGTCTGCCGGGTTGCAACATCGACCTGCCAGTTCACGACCGAGTCTACTTCGTCTTCCGGGATGTCGAGATACAGTCGCAGGACGCGTCGCGCAGGATCGGCCGCCGCGTACGAAAACTCACTCGGCTGATCGCCGAGAGTTACCCGAAGAGGGCTCAGAGTCCGGCTCATCACAACGCGCGGATCGAGCCGCTCGGTCGTCATGTTTCCGGCGCGGTCGCGACCGGTCAACTCGACCGTGAACGCCCCTTCAGGAACCGGCTCACCGTCGCGTCCGATCGTCGAGTTCAGGAACGTGCCGTCCCACGGCACGCGTGGCGCCGGGGGCACGTCCCGGCCGACGATTCCGGTCGTGTTCTCGCGAGTAACTTGGAACACGATCTCCCCGGCTTCATTGCGGATGATCGTTCGCCACTCGCGCTCGGACGACGCGTCCTGCAACACGGTGATCCGCGTACGGTCGCTTCCTTCGATCGGCGCGAATCGCGTCGCGTCGACCGAGAGATCCCTGACGATCGGCGGCGTGTTGTCGACCGTCACGTTGTACGGTGCGGTGCGCGACACCCGGCCGTCGTCTTCGGTAATCTCAAGCACGTACGTGTAGTCGCCGTCATCCACGAGTCGGTTGTCCGCATCGCGCCCGTCCCAGGTCAACGTCTCCGGAACCGTGACGCTCGGTTTGTCTCCCCCGGTCAGAGCCTGGAAGAATCCACGTCGGCGCTCTTCAACCTCACCACGCTCGTACACGAGCCGGCCTTCACCGTCAAAAACGTAAAGCCGATACTCGACGATCGCCTGGCCGGTCGACGGTGACACGGTCAACCGCAGCTGCAACTCGTTGTTGCCTTCCGGCGTCGCGGGTGATATAAACTGGCGCGCAGGAGTCGGAACGTCGATCCGGGCTATCTCCTGCTCCGCCTGGCCGCCCGCGAACACGGGAAGCGCCGACACAATCAACGCTGCCAGGACGAGGACCACGACCCTCTTAACTTTTCTGTTTGTTATCACGGTGTCACTCCATGCCCCTCAGGGATTCACGACTCTCCACGCTTCGCCACCGGGCGAACCGAGATTTCAACGGTTTGAGACCATTTCCATGTACTCATAACAATTATAGCATAAGACGGTTACACGGGCCACTGTTTTGCGGGAATTTGGGCGGATCGTGAAGCACGGCGCAAAAAGGCGGCGTAATGAGCAGTGATGGTGATAA
>PXBQ01000421.1 GCA_003566875.1 Spirochaetaceae bacterium
ACCGAGTTTGCTTCGCGCGAAAAGATCGAGTACTGGATGCCGGTCGATCTGTACGTCGGCGGCGCCGAGCACGCGGTGCTGCATCTGTTGTACGCGCGATTCTGGCACAAGGTCCTGTACGATATAGGGGTGGTGAACACCGAAGAGCCGTTCGCACGGCTCGTGAACCAGGGAATGATCCTCGGCGAGGACGGGATGCGGATGTCCAAATCGCGCGGAAACGTCGTGAATCCCGACGACGTCGTCGCCGAGTACGGCGCCGACACGTTGCGACTGCTCGAGATGTTCATGGGACCTCTCGAGGCCGAGAAACCGTGGTCGGTAAGTGGGATACAGGGCGTTCACCGCTTCCTCGACCGCGTCTGGCGCGCGTCCGAGTGGCCGGTCGCCGGAGAACCCGCGCCCGTTGCGCTCGTGAAGTCGCTGCACAAGACGATTAAAAAGGTCTCGCACGATACCGAATCGCTCGCGTTCAACACGGCGATCGCTCAGATGATGATCCTCGTGAACGAGATGTACAAGACCGAGCGCATCTACCCGGAAGTCTGGGAGCCGTTTCTCAGAGTTCTCGCGCCGTACGCTCCGCACATCGCCGAGGAACTCTGGGAGAGAGCCGGGAACGAACCGCCGGTGTCGCTTGCCGAGTGGCCGGCATGGGATGACGACCTGACACGCGACGACGAAACGACGGTCGTGCTGCAGGTAAACGGGAAGGTTCGCGCGAAACTGTCGGTCCCGGTCGGCACGGACGCGACGGAGCTTGAAAAACTCGCGCTCGCGAACGAACGCGTGCGCGAGTATACCACCGGATCGACGATCCGCAAGGTCATCGTTGTCGTCGACAAGCTCGTGAACATCGTCGTGTGATATAGATGCCCCGCTACGGCCGGATCACGCCGTCGCTGGTCGAGGCTCCGCGGTTGGTCGAGGCTCCGCCATGGAAGAACGTTCCGTCGTGGGTAACGTACGTCGTTAACACGTCGTGCGACGGTACGTTGAGCAGCGGGTGCGCGCCGTACGGGAGATCACGAGGCACTATGCCGCCGGCCGGGCCAAACCGGACCGGCGGTTCAAACGGGTTCGGCGACACCCACGTCCCGGCGGGAAGCGCGGTGAACACGGTCCGGGTCGCGGCGGTGCGAAGATCGGTGACGCGGAAGCCGCCCGCGGCAAGCCTGTCGACGATCAGCTCGAGGTCGAGCGCCCACGGATCATCGCTCGCGCGCTCGCGAATCTCACCGAAGAGCCGGGCGGCGTTGAGGTAACGAACAACACCGTGCGCGGCGAAGCGGTCGATCACGACCGCTGCGGCTCCGTCGACCCACTCGCCGATGACGACGTTATGCTCTCCGGACGGGAATAGCGCACCGGCGGGAAACGGCTCAAATGCCTCGGCGCGAGTTGCGAGGACCGGCCGGAAGATCACCGCGCTCGGTGTGCCGACCGGAAGCGCGACGCGAACCGACGTCTCCGGCGGCGTCTCGATGCTCTCTCGCAGTCCGTGCGCGCACCGCCACTCGATCAGGAACCCCGAGACGATACCGTGCCACTGCGTCGGCAGTTCGGGAGGATGCGCGATGACCGTGACGCGCCGATCGACGCAACACGCACTTCCGAAGCACACGACGCCGGCCAAAAGCAGTGCGGTAGAACTCACCCGATTACCGATGCGTCGACCGTTCATACACCATAATACGCGCCTCTTTTTTCCGAAGCTTGAGGAACACGCATCGTCAAGACGGTAAACTTGATACGCGGATCGTTTTGGTGAATAATGGTCGGAAATGCAGGGGAACGAAGAGTACATGGACCGCCTCGAACACGCGCTCGAGGCGTACGCAGAAACACTCGCGGCCGATACGCTCCCTAAACTCAAAGAGTACTTTCACGTGTACCACTCGTCGTACACCGCGTTGTACCAGCTGATGCTCCGAAAGGGACTGGTCAAGGAAGACCCGTACCGGAGCGACGAGCGCGTATCGGGTATCGCCCCGCCTAAGGACGAGCCGTTTCTCGAGTCGGAAAAAGACGATCAGATTTCGATGAGGCTTTCGCGGTTCGACGCACTGCTCGATTACCTGACGCACTACTTCAGCGTCGCGCTCGAGAATCTTTCGTTGGTCGAGATAAAAAATATCGTCGGCTTGATCCAGTACATCAAGTGGACGCAACTCACCGAGACGTCGAACAACCCGACGACACGCGCATTCGCCGAGGCGATCACGAAGCTCAAGGGCGCAGGAGACAGTCTCGCGACGAGCATCGTGACCGACTCTCACGATCAGATCGTCAAGGCGTCGCGATCTATTCTCGGCGCGTTGAAGATGGTCAGCGAGTACAGGAAGGAACTGTACAAACTCGAGCTGCGTCGTAAGGTCCTTCCCAAGATGAACCTTAACACCGACGCCGCGGGAACCGGGCTCGACGAAACCCTGAAAAAGATGCGACGCGTCTGCGCGGTCGAGATGAAGGGAGTTCCGTTCTTCCACGAACTTGCCCAAGAGACGATCATGGAGGATTTTGGTCCTGACGGCGCCGAGTTGCGCGAGGCGGTGATCACACGACTCGAGCCCGAAAAAAAGGCCGCCGTCGAGCAGAAGAGCGAGGACTACCGGCCGATGCTGCTCGAGACGATTCGGATGATCGCGTCGTCGGGTCGGTACCTCGATCAGGCCGTGTCGAAGCTCGTCGAGAACAACGAACTATTCACACATCGAAAGGCCGGGGTCGCCGAGATTCTCCGGAACGTGCTTCAACGGATGATGAAACGAAAACCTCAACGAGTGACGTACTCGGTCGAGTACGTCGACGAATCGACGTCGAGTAAGCTTCACGAGCAGATCCAGTTCGAAGAGTTCATCGAAGACGCACGCCGTCGTTCGCGAATATTCTCGGGCATCACGGGCCGGGTTGGAAAGACCCAGAAAGCGCTCAACAGCGCATCCGAGGACCAACTCCTTCAATTCCTCCAGCAAAACATCACCGATCTGATCGTCGCACACCGAAGAATTCAATCGCTCGACACGTTCTTCCGGAGCGAACTCGATCGCGAACAGCGTGGTCAACTCACGGGAGTCAACTCCGAGCTCGTCGCTATCAAGGACATCGTATCGAGGGCAAACAAGAAACGCCACGAGTACGTCTCGCGTAAGGACGAACAGGAACAGTTGAGGCGTCTCGGCGTCAAGACATAACACGGACTTCGTACCGACACCGCGTACCGCAAAAAGGCCGAAACGTCAGGCCCGATACACGCCGAGAACCCGAAGATCCTCCGATTTGCGACCGAGTTCGAGCATCGCTGCGTCAAAAACCGCAACATCGTCGATTACCAGATCAAGATAGAACATGTACGTCCACGGCTTTCCGTGAATCGGACGCGACTCGAGTTTCTTGAGGTTGACTTTCCGTTCGGCCAAAACCGCCATGCACTCGAACAGCGCTCCCGGACGGTCGGGGGTCGCGAAAACGATCGACGCCTTGTTCGGTGTCTCGGTCGCGGCAAGTTCTTCGCGCGAGATAATCGCGAAACGCGTGTAGTTCCTCGGGTTTGTCTCGATTCCTTGCTTGATCACCGACATGCCGTACAGCCGAGCGGCCTCCGCGTGCGCGATCGCCGCGTTCTCGGCGTTTTTCGCCTCGGCGATGAACGCGACCGAGCCCGCGGTGTCGTAGAACGGGACCGCGGTCCAACCGGGATGCGCCTCAAGGAATCGTCGGCACTGCGCCAAACCCTGAGGATGCGAGTATACCGTCCGAATGTCGTCGATCGAGGCACCCGGGAGACCGATCAAACAGTGCTCGATCCGGATTTGCGTCTCGCCTACGACTTTGATATCGGCGAACTCCAAAAGCAGATCGTAGTTTTCGTGGATCGAACCCGCGAGCGAGTTCTCTATCGGTACGATCCCGTACACGGACGTGCCGTCGAGAACCGACTGGAAAACGCCACGAAACGAATCGAACGGAGACGGCGTCGCGTTTTCGTGCTGGAAGTACCGGACAAGCGCTATCTCGCTGTACGCACCACGCTCACCCTGAAAAGCGACGGCCGCACCGTCCACAGGCTTTCCGCCGGTCGAGCCGGGTTTCTGCGCCGCAGCCGCCTGCGAATCGCCCTTTTGCGGTGCGGATCCGAGCCGTATCTCGGAGTGTGGCGACGGAAGCCGCGCGAGTTCCTTTTCGACGATCGCGGACATCGTGTCGATATCGCGCATGAGTTTTTCAAACTGCTCGGGGAACAATGTCTGCGGTCCGTCCGACATGGCCTGGTCGGGGTTAGGATGGACCTCGACGATCAACCCGTCGGCTCCCGCGGCGACCGCGGCTCGGCCGACGGGAAGCACCTGGTCGCGAAGCCCGGTCGCGTGACTCGGATCGACGATTACCGGCAGATGACTCAGTTTTTTCACAACCGGGATCGAGGAAATGTCGAGGCTGTGACGCGTGTACGTCTCGAAGGTTCTGATGCCGCGTTCGCAGAGAATGACGTCGTCGGTTCCCGCCGCAAGAAGGTACTCGGCGGCCATCAACCACTCTTCGATCGTCGCCGCGAGGCCGCGTTTCAGCATCACCGGTCGCCCGAGAGCACCGACGCTCTTCAAGAGCTCAAAGTTTTGCATGTTGCGCGCGCCGATCTGGAAAATATCGACGTAATCCGCCATCAGGTCACGGTGCGATGCCGAGACAATCTCGGAGATAACGGGCATACCGGTTTTCTCACCGGCTTCCTTGAGATACCGTAGTCCCTCTTCACCGAGCCCTTGAAACGAGTACGGCGAGGTACGAGGTTTGTACGCGCCTCCCCGCAACACGACCGCTCCCGAGCGACGCACGATCTCCGCGGTCTCAAGGATTTGCTCGCGGTTTTCGACCGAGCACGGACCGGCCATCACGACGATCCGGTTGCCTCCGATTTTGACCGGACCGACCCGCACGACGGTGTCTTCCTTGCGAAGCTCGCGTGAGGCAAGCTTGTACGGCTTTGTAATCGGGATTACGCGCTCCACACCGGGAAGAAGCTCGACCTCGCGGATGTCGATCGTCTGCTGCCCGACGGCGCCGAAAATCGTCTCCTGCTCGCCGACGATTTCGCGAACGCGGAAGCCTTTGCTTTCGAGAAAACTTCTGATTCGTTCCTTATGGTCGGTTCGAATCGACCCCTCGAGTACGACAACCATTTAAGCCTCACACCGTCGGCGCGGGATAGTGCGCCCGGATAAATTTTTCAAAATCGCGGTCGAGATCGTTACGATATCGCATGATACGATCGACGTACACAAGAGTCGACGCGGGGGTCTGCCCCGCGATGACGCGCCGTCGCCCCGCGTTGTAAATCGCGACTGCCATCTCTTCGTCGGTCGATTGGTCGAACGTACCACGAAGATAGTTTGTCCCGTGATACGCGCTGATTTCGGGGTCGAAGAAATCCTCGACGCTCAGATGCCGAAACGAGAGCGAATTCAGCTGAAACAAGCCCCGATCTATCGACGCGGGGTTCTGATTGACCGCGCGGGGAGAGAAGCGACTTTCGACCCAGACAAGCGAAAAAACGAGCGTCAGCGGAAGATCATTGCGGTCGGCGTGGTAGAGAATCGGCAAAGCGATCTCTTTGGAGCCGGCCACGCGCGCGAAAAACTCCACGACCTTGTGGTACGTAACGTTCTCACGGTAAAGGTTCAAAGCCGGCCGGTCACTTTCGAGCATATTCTTGACGTTAGCGAACGAATCGGTGTCCAACCAGACGCGGCCCCGATCGTCCTCGTCCCACTTAAATGCGTAAGGATCATCGAGGAACACGTCGTGATAAACGACCGGCGTGGTCGTACTACACCCGAGCGCCACTATGACGAGAAAAACCAATAAGTACCTGTTGTCGATACAATACCTCCTGAGATACACGGAAACCGCGTGTCCGAGATGATCGGAAGTACCGTTAATATACAAAAAAACCGGACAACGTTCCAGAGCGACGGCTCGCGACGACTCGTGGCGGCCTCCCCCGCGCCCACGAAGAGCGAGCACAAAGAGCGCGCCGGTTGATATTGAGCGCGAAGCGGGGTATCGTATCGGTATGAGAAAACTCGGTGTGCTCGTTTGTTTTGGAATCATGATGGTTGTGGCTGTCGCTACCGTCTCGGCGCAGGACGTCGGGCTCGGCGTCGGCGCCGGTATGACGCTGCCGACGCGCGAAAGCGGAGCCCAGGAGTGGGACGCTGCGTTCAACTGGGGCTTCTACGTCAACATCCCACTGCTCGCGACGTTTCACCTCTCGCCGTCGGCGGAGTTGTACAAGCTCGACGGTGCGTACGCGACCGATATCGCGCTCGCGTTCAAGTTCATGGTGCCGCTCAACAACCTCGCGGTCTACGCGGGTTTTGTCCCGGGCCTTACGGCATCGGGTACCACAACAAATGCACACGTCGGTGTGCTCGGCGGGCTGTCCTTCGATCTGGTCAGCAATCTCGGCGCGTTCGCGCAGCTCAAGTACAAGAACCTGTTCGCGGATGAGCGGAACGTCCGTGTGTTTCACCTGAACGGCGGAGTGTTGTTTACATTCTGACTCGAACGGAATCCCGAATCGGTCTTCGCATCGCCTTGAAACCTCGTCCGACCGGTCGTATACTGTGCGCGGAGAGGCATAGGAATGGATGAATCACGCGAGCGCAAAGCTGGAGACTTGACGGGACAGTTCCTGATCTCGGGAACGGAACTCGTCGACCCGAACTTCTTCCGCACCGTAGTGCTCTTGATTCAACACGCTGCCGACGGCGCGATGGGGCTCGTCGTGAATCGACCCGCGGACGTCGAGCTCGGTTCGATCATCGAGATCTCAGACGGCCCGGTCGCCGAGATTCCCGTGTTTGTCGGCGGCCCGGTCGAGCAGCAGTACCTGTTCGTTCTGCACTCCGGCCTGACCGACCCGTATCCGCGCGAACAAAGCATCAACCCCGCTCCCGGTATTTTTTTCGAGCCCGCGACCGACCCGCTGATCGAGTACCTTTCGACAAACTGGCTCGCTCTGCCTGAAACCGATCGACCCGAGGTAAGATTCTTCGCCGGGTACTCGGGATGGGCGCCGGGGCAACTCGAGGACGAGCTCGAAGCCGGCTCATGGTTCACCCACGATGCGGCCGCGGAGATTGTGTTCCACCAGAACTCCGAACAAGGCTGGCGCGACGCGCTCCGTAAGAAAGGCGAGTTTTACCGAATAGTCGCGGACACCGGCTATACTCCGTCGATGAACTAGGCGGTTTTTCTGCAGGCCGAGCGTAGCAGGCGCGTCGCTTGCCGACGACCTGGACGTGTGATATCGTCGTAAATCATGAGAACAACCGAAGTATCCGAAGGCATCTTCCGCCTCTCGGCGAACGTCAAGGACATCCTTTTCGAGGGAATCTGGCCGATCCCGAACGGCGTCGCGATGAACTCGTACATCGTCAAAGGTAAGAAGTGCGCGATAATCGACGGCGTGTGCGACTGGGACGGCGTGCCCGAGACGCTGTTCGCGCAGCTCGACGAGATGAACGTCAAACTCACCGATATCGATTACGTGATCGTGAATCACATGGAACCGGACCACTCGGGATGGCTCCGCGCGTTCAAGGAAGTCCGCGGCAAGTTCACGATTTACTGTAGCGAGAAAGCAAAGCCGCTGCTCGAGGCGTTCTACGGGATCCACGACGACGTGCACGTCGTGAAGTCGGGCGATACACTCGATCTCGGCGCGGGGCGTGTGCTCGTGTTCCAGGATATTCCGAACGTACACTGGCCCGAGACGATGGCCACATATGACACGTTAAGCAAGACCCTTTTCCCGTGCGACGCGTTCGGTTCGTTCGGTAGCGTCTCCGACGACGCTCCGTACGACGACACGTTGACCGAAGAGCAGATCCAGTTTTTCGAGCGCGAGATGGAACGGTACTACGCGAACATCGTCGCGGCGTTCTCGCACCCGACGAAACAGGCGATCGCGAAGCTCGGCGGGATCGAGATCAAGACGATCGCACCGGGGCACGGCATCGTCTGGAGGAAGGAACCGGGCCGCGTGATCCGCGACTACGTTCGCCTCGCGGAGTACGGAAACGGCCCCGCGAAACCCGAAGTAGCCGTGATCTGGGCGTCGATGTACGGCATGACCGAGCTGGGTATAGCTCCGGTCGTCGAGGCGATCGAGGCCGAGGGGGTTCCGACGCATGTCTACCGCGTTCCCGAGACCGAGATGAGCTTTGTGCTCGACGCGGTCTGGAAGAGTTCGGGCGTCGTGCTCGCGATGCCGACGTACGAGTATAAAATCTTCCCGCCGATGTTCGCGGTGATCGATGAGATGTTCAAGAAACGGATCGTGCGGCGCAAGGCGTTTCGGTTCGGATCGTACGGCTGGTCGGGCGGAGCTCAGAAGGAACTCGACGAGACGATGGCGCGCCTGCGCGGCAAGTGGGACTTCGTCGAGCCCGTCGAGTTCAAAGGCCGACCGACCGATGCCGACCTCGATCTGATCCGCGAACGCGGCAGAGAACTCGCGCGCGAGGTGAAAAAGTGGTGCCTCGCCGAAGGTGGCGCCGACGCCGCCGAACGCGGATAATCAACGGCAGTACACCGACAGGCAAAGGAGTCACCGATGCGCATAACCTCGCTTGAACTACTTCACGTCAGACCGCGATGGCTGTTCCTGATCGTACACACCGACGAAGGAATCGACGGGTACGGCGAACCGATCGTCGAAGGGCGCGCGCGCACGCTCGCGGAAGCCGTACGCGAACTCGAACCGCTGTTGATCGGCGAGGACCCGACGCGAATCGAACACCTCTGGCAGAAAATGTACCGCGGAGCGTTCTACCGTGGCGGGCCGGTCCTCTGCTCGGCGATCAGTGGGGTCGACACGGCGCTCTGGGACATCACCGGCAAGGCGCTCGGTGTGCCGGTTCACCGGCTCCTTGGTGGCCCGGTCCGCGACCGCGTTCGTATGTATCCACACGTCGGCGGGAGTTCCCCGGCCGAGATCGCCGAGGCGGCTAAGAAGCGCGTGAGCGACGGCTTCACGTGTATGAAGATGTCCGTTACTCCGCCGCTCCGGCACGTCGAGCCACCGGAAGTCGTCGAGCGAGAAGTCGAAAGGTTCGCCGCGGTCCGGGCAGCCGTCGGCAACGGAATCGATATCGCGATAGACTTCCACGGCCGCGTCTCGTATCCGCTCGCTCTTCGCCTCACCCGCGCGCTTGAGCCGTACAACCCGATGTTCATCGAAGAACCGGTCCTTCCCGACGATCCGGAGTCGATGGCGCTGATCGCACGATCGACCGTGACGCCGATCGCGACCGGCGAACGCCTTTTCACGCGGTGGGGTTTTTCGCCGATCTTCGAGAAACGCGCAGCGTCGATCGTTCAACCGGACCTCGCGCACTGCGGCGGCATCTCAGAAGGCCGCCGGATCGCCGCGGCAGCCGAGACGGTTTCTGCGGGCATCGCGCCGCACAATCCGCTCGGCCCGATCAACCTCGCAGCGTCACTCCAGCTCGCGCTCGCGACGCCGAACTTCATAATTCAGGAGTTCTCCGGCAGCGCGGAACGTCGTGAGCTCGGCGTCGGGCTGATTACCGAACCCTTCGAGGTGAAAGCGGGGTACATCGAACGGCGCGAGGCGCCGGGACTCGGGATCGAGCTGGAGTACGATAGCATCGTCGCGGACGAGTTTGACGGGACGTGGACCACTCCGACGCTCACACATACCGACGACGGGTCGGTCGCCGAGTGGTGAGCCGCGCGACACCTCGCGGTGTGCAGCGCGAGGTAGCCGTTCTACCTCGCGTACTCGACGTACTGCTCGACGAGCCGGCGTGAACCCTGTTCTCGTTCCGAATACGCCGACGTCAAGAGAGTTTCAGCCGGGTTCGGCTCCGCGGCCGAGTCGGTGTACGCGTACGTACGGTATCCGTCTTCGCGAATAGCCGCGAGCATGAAGGTCGGTACCTTCCCTCTTCGCTCCAGGTTGTCGGCGTCGCTCGCAACGTCTTTCTCGTTTTCGGTCCACGCTTCGTACTCAGGCCAGTCCGCCTCGCGCGCCGACCGCATGACCGCGTCGAGATCCCAGCGCGCGATCACGTCCGAGGCGTTTTCGGCGACGCGTCCGGACATCACGGTCATCGTGCTGCCCGAGCCATACGACGCGAACAACACGGACTTACCCTCGATTTGCTCGCCGATCTCGCGGTACAGCCCACCGAGCGTGAACGCGGTCGTGAGGAAGAGCGAACCGGTGTAGATGTTCCCGATCTCGGCGACCGCGTCGACGCCGTGATAGAATCCCCGCTCGGCGAGGAACGCGGCCGCCTCGTCGTCGTCGAGGCCGAGATACTTACCGAGCAGATCGACCATCACGATCTCCGCGAGATTCCGAAACGGCGTGTGCAGAGCGATAATGTCGGCCGCTCGCAACACCTCGGACGGACCCTTACCTTCCCTGCGACAGTGATCGAGAAAAGCCTCCTCCATCGACTCCTTGTACACTTTCATCGAGTAGCTACCCTTCACCATCGCGGTCGTCGAACCGAGAGGCCGAAAGAAGTCGTCCTCGTTCCGGGAGCAGTAGCCGAGCGTGGTGAGGTCGAGTTCGAGTAGATCCGGGTCGGACGACAAGAGCAGGGCGACCGCACCGGCACCCTGCGTAACCTCGGCAGTCGAGTGAGTCCGGTATCGTGCGACGTCCGACGTCACGACGATCCCGGTCTCGTCATCGCGCCCGGCCGCGGACAGCAGCGCCGCGACATTCAGCATCCCGAGGGTCCCGGCGGCGCACGCGTGCTGGACCTGGAAACTCGAGAGAGAACGTGGGATCGGCACGCCTGCGTCGGTCAACATTCCCTGCACGTACGCGGAGATCGGTTTGGAGTGGTCCACCCCACTTTCGGTTCCGACAACCAGATACCGCAGCGATTTCGGCTCAAACCCCGCGGAGTTGCGAATCAAGCCGTACGCGGCGGTCGCGGCCATGCTCGGTGTGTCCTCGGAAGGAGCAGGGAACCGGATCGCACGCTGACCGGTCACTCGGCATGCACGCTCGAGATGCCGTTCGAGCCGCGGGTCATCGCTTACCCTGCGCTCGACTAACTCGTCGATCCCAATTCTCGCCTCGGGCACGTACAAGAAAATGTCGCTGATTCCAACCACGTTCTGTTTCATTTCTTTAATATAACACGTAGCGTGTTATCGGCAAGTAAAAACGACAAAAAAACTCACGTTCACTCGCAGAAACTCACCGCAAACTCAGCCGCTTCGCGCGCCGACGCGGCGTATCCGTCGGCGCCGATCCGCCGATGTTCGCCGGGGTCACGGTCGAAGACCGCGCCCCCGACGATCACCCGAACACTCGGCGTGTTTTTTCTGACGGCGCTGATCAGATGGCCGGTCGCTTCGAGATGCTCCGGCAACGTCACCGAAAGCGCGACGAGGCACGCGGCGCGCTCGCGAACAATCGAAACGATCTCGCCGACGGGAACGTGTGTGCCGACCGGAAAGACGTCGAATCCGGCCTGCTCGAGCGCGTCGGACACCATCATCAGACCGATGCTGTGGCGCTCGGCGCCGGGCGTGGCGAGAACGACGCTCTTGCCACGCGGCTCTGCGCGCGACAGGAAAGGCCGCAACTGCGCGATCATCGCCTCGGCCGCGTACGACACGAAGTGTTCGGTCGCGACGCCGATCTCACCGCTCTCCCAGAGCCGGCCAATCTCGTACAGCGCGGGCCTCAAGACATCGTTGTGAATCTGAACCACCGGCACGCCGTCGTGCGCGAGAGCGAGCACGTACGAAAACGCGTCGGCGCGCCGGCCGGAGCGAAGCAAGGCAAGAAACTCTACAGCCTCGGCGGTGAGCTCGATCCCGCTCGGTCGAGTTGCCGGCGCGAACCCGGGCCGGAGCGCCTCGGACCGCCCGAGCAGATAGTCGAGAGAAACGTCGAAACCGTCGGCGATCTTCTTGAGCGTCCCTTCGTCGGGGAACCTGATAGCCTGCTCGTAGTTCGCGACAGTGGTCTGCGCGACTCCGAGTCTATTGGCGAGATCAACCTGTCGTAGACCGTTACTTCGGCGCAGCTCGCGCAGTCGAGCCGCAAAACCCGACTCCGCGGTATTTTTTTCTCGTGATATCACGTCGTGGATAATACCACAAAACGTGTAGAAAGGAAACCACGGGCGGCGGCCTAAATCGCCGCGAGAATCCCTCCGTCGACGTAGATAATCTGCCCGTTGACGAAACTCGACGCCTCGGACGCGAGGAACACCGCAGCGCCGATCAGCTCTTTTGGATCTCCCCACCGTGCCGCGGGCGTACGGTTTCTGATCCAGCCGTCAAAATCCGGATCGTCGGCGAGAGCGCGCGTCATCTCGGTGATGAAGTACCCGGGCCCGATACCGTTCACCTGGATGTTGTACTTTGCCCACTCGACCGCCATCGCGCGTGTGAGCATCTTCATACCACCTTTCGACGCCGCGTACGGAGCGATCGTCGGCCGACCAAGTTCGCTCATCAGCGAACACATATTGATGATCTTCCCTGAATTGCGCGCGATCATGCCACGCGCTACGGCGCGCGTGACGATGAACGGACCGGTCAGATTTGTCGCGAGAACGGTGTTCCAGTCGTCGAGCGAGAACTCGTGGAGCGGTGACCGTTTCTGGATACCCGCGTTGTTCACAAGAACATCGATTGTGCCGCGGTCGCTTTCGATACGCGCAATACCGTCGGCTACCGAATCGGGGTCGAGAATGTCGAAGGCACCCGCCGACGCCGACTTGCCGGCGGCGCGCATCTCTTCGACGGCACTCTTGACGGTTTCCCCGTCACGCCCGTTTACAACAACGTGAACCCCCGCGTCGGCGAGTCCGCCGGCTATCACGCGGCCAAGACCGCGCGTCGATCCGGTTACGAGCGCCGTTTTTCCGGACAAGTCGAATAACTCAGACATGTACTCCTCCAAACTCATAGATTCTGCACGCTTGTCGCCCGGCTCCCATACCGGTAGTATTTGCCCGATATGGGGGCTTTCTTGATATGACACGACGATTACACACACTACGACACACTTCACCGCGTTTCCCGCGTTCGGCGCGTCGCTGTCAGCACCTGTATACCATAATCGCCGCGATTGTGGTATTTGTGGCTGTTTTCTCAGCGTGTTCCGAGCGCATTCGACTCCCCGACGGACGGTTTGTCGTCGCGTACGGAACGTACGCCGCCGAAGGCTGGGCGCCGGTCATGACGATCGAGATCGAGTCGTCGACCGTGAAACGCGCCTCGCTTGAGTACTACAGCCCGATCGGCGAACGTTACTCCGATCAAACCTTCATCGCGACGTTGTACGCGCGCGAGTACGGCTATCCGCCGAGCGCCGCGTTTTCACGGCTCCAGGACGCGATCATCGCGGAGGGCGCCGTCCCCGAGGAGATCGACGACGTGCCGCCCGATATCCACTCGGTCGCATCGGTGCTGTGGGAAGCGTTCCTCGCGGGGCACGAGCAGCTCGAGGACGACGTGATAATCGTCGAACGCACCGGGCGCAGCGTCGTGACCGCCGAAGAGGTTCGCGCGTGGCTTGAACCGGACCCCAAGACCGCGCAATGGATGGCCCGCCGCGCAGGGCTCGGCGACCGCCTCCCGAACGTCGGGCCCCCGGCGGCCGTCTCGAATCACACGATCGCGACGCAGGCGGGGATGGAGATTCTGTCGCAGGGCGGAACGGCGGCCGACGCGGCGTTCACGATCGGCGCGGTGCTCTCGGTGGTCGAACCGTTTTTTTCGAGCGCGCTCGGCGGAGGTTCGTGGATTCTCTACTACGACGCCGAACGTGGCGTGGTCGACGCGGTCGACGGGGTCGGCC
>PXBQ01000510.1 GCA_003566875.1 Spirochaetaceae bacterium
AGACGGGCCGGTAGCCATCTTTTTCGATTTCCACCACATAGGATTCCCAAACTGCATTACTTAGTCGAGTTTCTACCGGTGCCTCTCCCAGGTATCTTCCATCGAGAGTCACTTTAGCTCCTCTCGGCTCACTGTCAATTCGTACGACAGTCGCACAACTGCTAAGAACGAAAATGACAACAACTAGAACAGAAATCAACCGTTTCATTTGCATCCCCCCAAAACCGATGTCCCTAAACGAAAAAAACGCACAATTTCTCATAACCCACTTTCGGTGAAACGTGTCCCAAAAGAAATCAACCACAGTCTGTTAGATTTTATTGCCAAACCCGTCTTGGGTCAACATCCGAGATCGAGTTCGACAGCCGCATCCTGGACCGCCGGATCGCGGTCAGGACGATCGATCTATCAAAACCGTGGCAGCGGATCCGTGAGGACTTGCTGCGGAAAGTGGGGGAGGCGGCGGCGGTGGATTTTGCCTGATTCGCGCGGACTTCGAGCCGACCGTGCGAAGCGAGCGGTTCGTGTGCTGTTGACATAAGGCACACACGACATATTGTAGTAACATGGCATTCCAATGGAATGAGGGCAAAAACAAACAGCAAAAAAGGGAGAGAGCAGTCTCATTTGAGCGGATTGTGGTCGCAATAGAAGAAGGTCACTTGATCGATCTTATCGAAAATCAAAACAAAAAAAGATACAGGAACCAGTTCATCCTGGTCGTTGATATTGATGGTTATGCGGTGTGTGTACCTTGCGTAAAGGAGAAAAATGGAGACTTTTTTTTGAAGACATTATTTCCAAGCAGGAAATACACCAAGGCATATAATCTTGGAGGGAGCAAATAATGGACATTAACGAAGAAAAAGAATTGATCAGATCCGTAGAAGCAGGTGAATGGAAATCAGCTACTGAGTTCGAAAGCAAAAGACGGGAGCTCGTAGACGCTGCAAAAAAGACTGCAATTAAAGACTACAGGATAAATATCCGCATTTCCAAACGTGATGTTGAAGCGCTAAAAACCAAGGCCATGGAAGAAGGGATTCCCTATCAGACCCTGGTAACCAGTATCCTGCACAAATATGTGACGGGTAACCTGAAAGAAGTCAGTTAGCAAAGATGTTTAGTTTAGTGCTCGCGAACTCCCCTTTATCCCGACCGTTCGGCGAGCTCGACCGTGATTTTTTCCTCGACGCCGGCGCGGTTCAACACTATTTCCGGCTTGTCGCCCGGGTTCATTCCCCGGAGAACGACAAAAAGCCGTCGCGGATGGGTCAGACGTACACCGGCGCATTGGATTAATACGTCTCCGGTCAGAATCCCGGCCGCCGCGGCGGGGCTGCCTTCGTCGATATGCGTCACAACCAATCCACGGACGGAGTCCGCAGTCTCGGCGGGCGCGGTCCGCACGCCGAGGTAAACCTGGCGTGGCGTTCCGGACGTCAGTATCGATTGCACCAGGTTCTGTAACTGCCCGTACCCAAGCGTCTGCCCACGCGGTCGAGGGTGCGTGCTGTTGATTCCGACAAATCGTCCCTCGGTCGTAACAAGCGGACCGCCGGCCTGGCGCCTCCCGAGGTAGCCGTCGACTTCGACCCACGGCTTCACAACGCCACCCCACCGTGTCGACCGCTCATCCGTCATCGAACTGACGATACCGAATCGTATCGTGTCGTAGCCGAGGCTGAATACGATCTCTCCGGGATTCACCATCTCCAGTTCGCCCCACTCGGTCCAGGTCGAGATGCCGGCATCGGGCACCTCCAACACCGCAAGGTCGTACCTGTTGTCCCATCCGCGTACGCGCGCGGCGACCGGTTCATCGTCACCGTGGATCACGCGGATCGAGTGTGGGTCGTCAAACGCGTGAGACACCGTCACGACGATCCCGGCACGCGTCCAGATACTACCTGTCGCTTCCGCGGTTACCTCGCCGTTTTCATCGAGCTGCTGAATACGTACGACGCCGTCTTTTGCCCGGCGATACAGGTCCGCGATTTCAGCGGACATCGCGTTCAGATTCATTTTTCCCTCCGGCGACAAGGGTACCACTACCGGTGCCGGACCGTAACCCGGCCGTTCGGCCGCCCCGAATCGGAGGACGTGGCGTGAGCCCGGCCGTTCGGCCGGTGCACGGTCATACCTCGAGGAGACCTTCGCGTGCGGCCTCCATAACCAGTTCCGCGCGGTTTTGCGCGTCGAGTTTTGCCATCATGTTTTCGAGATGAAATTTGACCGTTCCCAGCCCGATCCCGAGCTCCGCCGCGATTGCTTTGTTCGGCAGCCCGGCCGCGATCAGGTACAACACCTGGTTCTCCCGCTCGGTAAACTCGATCGTCGGCCGCCGCGTCGGCCGAGCGGTGCCGCCCTCGGCGACCGGTTGATCGGCGCGAGGCACGACCGTGTATCCGTGCGACACCGCGATAACGACGGCCCAGAGCTGCGCCGCGGTCGGAGTGATCAAGTGAGCGACGGCCGCGCGGCGCATCACGCCGAACGGCCCGGGACCGATTAAAACTACCGGCAGCGTAGCCGAAGCGTAAGTAGAACCGCCGTCGCCCGGAAACGGTCCGTCGAACCCGGAGTCCGCCGAGCCGTCCCAGACAATAACCGGGGTGCTGCCGGGCGGTCCGACACCCCACTCGGCGAGTTGCGTCTCAAGCTCGTCCACTACATTCAAGAAAGGCGACGCCGGCCCGATCCGCCAAACCGCCGGAAAGCGATACATACATCGAGAATACCGCGTGCCGACGGGGCGGACAAGCGTTGGGTGGTAACGACACCGCGGGAGGTGCGGCGCCGCGTTCCGTGCGGGCTTGGGTCTCTCTCGGCGGGCGGAGTTCCGGTGCGTGAAACGGTTCGATAGTGGCGGTGAACCGCCTCATTCCGCACGGGAGTAACCGGTACGACGTTCCGCTCGGGAAGCGCTTCCGACATTTACAGCCGCCGCTGGGCCCGTTTTCGTTATTGTGACCCGAAATACTCGAACGCAGGGATTACGCCACTTCGCGCCGGAGGTAATCAGGGCCGCGTTTTTGAAAATCGTCGAGATCGGTGAACTGTTTGTCTACGACGTTCGTAATGATCTTGCGGTCACGCGATGTAAGTGACTCGAAGTTTTCGTGTACCACAACACTGCGAAACGAGACGTTGCTTCGGAGAAACTCGAGGCATGAGAT
>PXBQ01000532.1 GCA_003566875.1 Spirochaetaceae bacterium
CTGTCGCGTTTTCTCGTCGACGACGTATTGATGGTCGAGACGGGGTTCGACATAGCGGATATCTCAACGCGTTTTGCGCTACTGCGTCGGTACGTTTACATGCTGTTCGGCGGCTGGACCGTGATCGTCATCCTGCACTGGTTCCGCAGCAGTATCGTGCTCGGCACCGGGCAGAAGCTGATCTTCGATCTTCGCCATGATCTCCATGAAAAGCTTCAGAATCTGCACGTCGGATATTTTGAACGTAACGAAACCGGCAAGATCATGAGCCGGGTACTCGAGGACGTTTGGGTCATCAAGGAGTGGTCGACTACTCACGCGCTCAACGTCTCGGCACAGTTCTTCCAGGCCATCTTCGGAGTCGGGTTGCTCCTGTACCTGAACTGGCAGCTTACGGCCGTTATCGTGCTCTCGCTGCCGATCTACGCGTGGGCGCTGATCAAGATTCGGCCGACGATCAGACGCCTCAACATCGCGCTCAGACGGCTGAACGCGAGTATGTACGCGTTGTCGGCAGAGCGCATCACGGCGGTCACGCTGGTGAAGGCGTTCACTCAAGAGGCTCGCGAACGCGCGACTTTCTTCAAGAGAATCCACGACAACGTCAGAATATCGATGCGCATTATCGGGTACTCGGGTGGGATGAACCTGCTCGCGGGCATGATCTCATCGACCGTAACCGGGCTCATCATCATGTTCGGAATGTTGCAGGTTCGCGCGGGCCTTTTGACGCTCGGCGACGTCATGGTTTTTATCCACGCTATGCCTCGGATTTTTATGCAGGTCAACGCGTTGTCGTCGGTCGTGGTGCAAATTCAGGCCGTGTTCGTCGTCGTGAAACGCGTGCTCAATCTGCTCGACGAAGAAGTCGGCGTTACGCCCGGAACGGCAGTACTCGACGGTATGCGCGGCAAAGTCACGTTCGATCGAGTCACTTTCACGTATCCCGGGCAGTCTCAACCCGCGCTCGACGATGTCTCGTTCTCGGTGGAGCCGGGCGAAAAGATCGCGATCATGGGTCCTTCGGGTGGCGGCAAAACGACAGTGTTTCAGTTGATCTGCCGCTTTTACGACCCGCAGGCGGGCTCGATTCACGTCGGCGGTGTAGACCTCGTCGACACCGACCCGACGTCGGTTCGTCGGCACGCGTGCATGGTTCAGCAAGAGCCCGTAATCTTCTCCGGTACGATCGCTGAAAACATTATGTACGGCCGACTCGATGCGCGACCGAGCGAAATCATGCTCGCCGCAAAGCAGGCCGAGCTCCATGACTTCATCATGACGCTCCCGGCGAAGTACGAGACCGAGGTCGGCCAGAACGGAATCTCGCTCTCGGGCGGACAGAAACAGAGGCTCGCGCTAGCGACCGCGCTCCTGACGCAGCCCGAGATTCTGATGCTCGACGACACGACAAGCGCACTGGACTCCGAGACGGAAGCCAAAATTCGCGCGACACTGGAAAAGGTTCTCGGGTCGCGCACGAGCCTCGTTATCACGCAGCGTATAGCAACCGCCCGCAGTTGTGATAAGATACTGGTGTTCGAGAACGGCAAAATCGTTCAACGAGGAACCCACGACGAACTCAAGAACGTCCCCGGGTTCTACCAGAAGATTCTTGCTCAACAAGAGTCGTTGTAGTCGCGAGCAGATCACGCGGAGGCATGTGTGAATTTTTTCGGTAAGAATCGCATGAGAGGGAATCCGGATCCCGTAACGGTTCCGGATCTCGACGACATCTCGGTCCTCGGCGACAGAAAAGAGTTCTACCGCGCCGATACCGAGGTCAAGGAAGTCGTGAGCCGCGCGACCCAAACCGATATCAGGAACATCCTGCTGATCGACATGGGCCGATGCCCACAGTGTCATGGCCGGACCGAGAGCTTCCTCTACACGGTTGTGTGCCCGAGCTGCGGTTGGTTCCGACGCGAGGTCCCGTCCCGTGGAAGCAGCATCGTGACGATGAAGTCCGGACAGACGATCTCGTGCGATTATATCCACCACAGCAATCGTAACGAGATACTCTGCATTCGCGATGGAGTTGTAATCGCGGAGATCATGGTCGACGAACTCAGCAAGATCGATCACGTCTGGGAAACAAATGAGCTCGACGAGGCGCGCATCCTCCAGCACAGAGTAAAAACGGGCATATGCGCCTGGTGCGAACGTTCGATCGCCGAAACCGAACCCGAGGGCCACGGAATCGATTACGTCGCGTTCGGCGCGATGCAGGAACGGTACCTGTTCTGCACCGAAAAGTGCCAACGCGCGTTCCGCAAACACTTTCCCGCGCGTGTGCACCGAAATTGCTACGAAGTCGACTGCAACGTCTGCAGCCTCTGCATTAAAAGATTTGATACGCGCGGCTTCAAGCGGCAAGTCTTCACGACATGATCAGCCGTAAGTGATCGGACGCGCATGATCGAACACAAAAAGACGACCAAAGACAAGGCGTTCCTGATCGGCGTACACCGGCCGGGATCGGCTCGCGAAGACGCACGCACGTCTCTCGACGAGCTTTCGGGTCTCGTCTCGGCGGTAAGGATGGGCGAGGTCGGGAGAGCCGTTCTTACGATAAAAGCCGAGCACCCACGGTATCTCGTCGGATCCGGGCGGGCCCTCGAGATAGCGACTGAGGCGAAAGAGGCCGGCGCCGACTTCATCGTGTTCGATGAAGAGCTATCACCTTCACAACAAAGAAACTGGGACAAAGTGTCGGGCATCACGACGATCGATCGCCACGAGATCATTATCGACATCTTTGCGCGTCGCGCACGCTCGCACGAAGCTATCGCGCAGGTTGAGCTCGCGCGCATGGAGTATTCGCTTCCGCGGCTCACGAACCAATGGACCCACCTTTCGCGGCAGCGCGGTGGCGCTCGCGGTACGCGTGGTGAAGGCGAAACGCAGCTTGAACTCGACCGTCGACAGGTCCTTCGCCGAATCGCTCGGGTTAAGCGCGATCTCGAGAAGTTGGCCGAACGCCGGGAGACGCTTCGAAGACGGCGAACGCGCGTCCCGCTGACGACGGCAGCGGTCGTCGGATACACCAACGCGGGGAAGTCGTCGTTCATAGAACGGCTGACCGGCGCCGACGTTTTCGTCGCGAATCAACTCTTTGCGACACTCGACCCGACGACAAAGATCCTCGAGCTCCCGGATCTTCCTTCGATCTTACTCA
>PXBQ01000146.1 GCA_003566875.1 Spirochaetaceae bacterium
ACCGGAGCGCCGACGAAGTTCCTGTTGATCGAGCGCGTACTCGGCATTTTTCGGGTGAACGCGAGAAAGCGCGACACGGCGAAGAAGGGGGCGAAAAACTCTTGTTCTCGACCCTCGACGAGATCCGAAAAATCGCCGGCGACGAGTACTCGATGAAGGATCTGGCGTTGTTATGGGCGACGGCGAAACCCGGGGTTACGTCGGTGATCTTCGGCGCTCGGACGCCCGAACACGTGGCGGAGAACGTGGCGCTTGCCGAGTCTACGTTGCCTCAGGAGCTCATAGCCGCGCTCGACGAAGCAACCGAGGCGTTGAAGAAGTACTTCGGGACAAATATCGACATGTGGCAGAGCCCGGGTCGGAGCGCGTAACCCGAGTTTTTCCGGTACGGCCTCTCACCGGGAGTACAACACCCGGTAGACTGCACCTTCCGGTGTGAGGCTGCTCGAGAACAAGGCGAGGCTCGGGACGGTGCAGTCCAGACGTAGTGACTGCGTGTTTTCGATGAAGTTGCGGGTCACCTCGCGTAAGCGCTCGGGTCTTGCGTTTTTTCGTGAATACGCAACCGTGACGTGCGGCGTGAAACGCGTGTCGAGTTCGATGCCGATCGACTTCAGTCCGCGACCGAGAAGCTCATGGACCGCCGCGAGTCCAAGCTCGTCCGAGTCTCCCGGAGCGCCGCCGATCCACAGCACTCGCGGCCGGCGCGTTGTTGGGAAGGCCCCGGCACCGGAAAGCGTAAGCGGGACTACGTCCGGACACGGTAATCCCGCCAGTATCGATACGATCGACGGCACCAATGTGTCGTCGGTATCGCCGAGAAACTGCAGCGTAACGTGGTAATTCTCGGGTTTCACCCACCGCACGGCGTCCCCGGCGGTGGGAATGCGGTAATCCGAGATATTTCGCGCCGTTTCGGGCGGTACCGGTGTCCCGACAAATAGCCTTTGGCTTCCCATACGGTGTATAGTATAAACGATGAACGACAAGATACGGCAATTGGAGACCGAGATCCGCCGTCACCAAAAACTGTATTACAATGCCGAGCCGGAAATCTCCGACGAGCAGTTCGATCGGCTGTGGGATGAACTCCACAGTCTCGATCCCGACAACTCGCTTTTCTCCGAGATCGGCGTCGACGAATCACCGAACTTGGCTAAACGGCGCCACGTCATGCCGATGAACAGCCAGGATAAGGCGTCGAATCCGGAAGCATTTCTCGTGTGGGCACGAAAGGTCGCGCACGCGCAGTACGTCGTGCAGTACAAACTCGACGGCGCGAGTATCGAACTGCAGTACGACGCGGGCCGGTTTTTGTACGCCGTTACACGCGGTGACGGAAAGGTCGGCGACGACGTGACGAAGAACGTCGCAAAGATGTCCGGCGTGAGGCCGACGATCGAGACCGGGTTTTCGGGTGGTGTACGCGGTGAAGTGATGATGTCGCGCACCGTGCATCGCGAGCACTACCCCGAAAAAGCCAACTGCCGGAACGCCGCGAACGGAATCATGAAACGGAAGGACGGAGTTGGGTCGGAAATGCTCGATGTGTACGTCTACGATGCGTGGCACACCGGGGCCGACTCGTACTTTGCCGACGAGCGCGAGAAAATCGGGTGGCTCGATCGCGAAGGCTTCACCGTTGTCCCGACGGTTTTTCTCTCGAGCCCCGATGAAGTGATCGCGTACCGCGACCGCGTGCTTGCTGAGAGAGCCGATCTCGACCTCGATATCGACGGTCTCGTTGTGAAAGGTGTTGCGATCGACATCGACGACATGCAACGCGCGCGCCCGGAGAAACAGATCGCGTTTAAGTTTTCGCCCGAAGAGGGCGTAACGCGGCTTGCTGCGGTCGAGTGGAGCGAGTCCGGTCACCTATACACGCCGATCGGAATCCTCGACCCGGTCCGGCTCGCGGGAACCACCGTGAGGCGCGCGAATCTTGTGCACCGCGCGCACATCGTTGAGTTGGGAATTCAAATCGGGTCGCTTGTACGCGTCACCAAGCGTGGTGAAATCATCCCGAAGATCGAGCAGCTCGTGGAGAATCCACCCGAAACCACACCGATTGAGCTTCCCACGACGTGCGGAACGTGTGGGGCGACGCTTGTCGACGATGATACGCGTCTGTTCTGTCCGAACGTCGCGTGTCCGAAACGTGCGTACCACCGCATCCGAAAGTGGCTCGACGTGAACGGAGTTCGCGATTTTGGTGACGTCTTGCTCGGGCGACTGTTCGAGAGCGGTCGCGTTCAAGAGATCGCCGATCTCTATTCGCTGACCGAATCCGATATCGTCGCGTTCGAGCGAATGGGCGAGGCCATCGCAAAAAAAGCGTTGGGGAATTTATATGCGGCAAACGAACTCCCACTCGCGCGGTTCATCGCGGGGTTCGATATCGAGGGAATCGGCGAAAAAATCCTTGAGAAGGTCGTTGCGGCGGGTTACGATACGCTCGATAAACTCGCCGAAGCGACGCGCGACGATCTATCGAGAATCGACGGCATCGGCGAGACCACGGCGGCAGCGATTCTCACGGGGGTATCGCTGCTTCGCGACGAGATGTCTCGCGTGCTCGAGACCGGTCGGATCTCGATAACCGCACCGAACGTCGACGGGGCGTTGTCGGGTATCAGCTTCTGTTTCACCGGTCCTCTCGAGAGCATCACGCGCGCGGCCGCGGAGGACAGAATTGTGAACAGCGGCGGTACGGTGAAGTCTTCTGTCGTTCGGGGACTCGGCTATCTTGTTACGAACGATCCGGAGTCCGGATCCGCGAAAAACCGTAAAGCTCGTGATCTCGGCATACCGATAATAAGCGAACAAGAGTTTCTTGAATTTATCAAAAACTAAGGAAAAATAACTCAAGATGCCGGAAAACCGAGAGCCGACACGCGATGAACTCGAACTGCGAAAGCAGATCGAGGAGTTTTACCTTCCCAAACAGCTCGTCGACGCGATTTTCGAGATGGGTGGAATTCCCCGATCCTCGATGGAGGCTTACGTCGGAATCGGGTTCATTGATATCGCCGACTACTCGTACCTGTCGAAGTTCCTGAGTCCGAAAGAGAATCAAATGGTTCTGAACGGGTTGTACACCGCGTTCAATACCGTGTTGAAACGGCACGGCGGATACCTGAACAAAATCGAAGGCGACAGTCTCATGTTCCACTACGG
>PXBQ01000406.1 GCA_003566875.1 Spirochaetaceae bacterium
CGCGGCTCCGACCAGCTCGGTTCGAACAGTCCGCGGTCGCGCAGGAACTCATCGTACGAGAGATGCAGAGTTCGCAGATCCGCGGCAAACGCGCCGTCGAGACGCGCGAGATCGGCACTTCTCATGAGTGTCGCAAGATTCGGCAGAAACGAGACGATGTAACCGGCGTACGGTGCCGATGTCTCGGCGTACGCCGCCGGCACGATCGTCGTCACGAGCCGTTCGGCGGCGTTCCGCTCGAGGAACTGCGCGGCGAAAGCGCGTCGCAGTACCGAGTTCACGGGGCGATCGTCTCGTCGGCCGCCGAAAAGGTGCTCCTTGAACGTGTCCCACGATACTACCGAGTCGCTTCGTATCGCGCGTCGCGAACCGAGCTCGACCGCCCTCCGTCGGCTGAACGCCGCGGTAACTTCGGACGGGAAAACGCAGATTTTGTCGTGGTCGAGCGCATCAAAGAACGCGTCGTAAAGGGGGGGCGCCGTCATTTCGGTAAACTCATCTCGGTAAACAATGATACCCGGCATTCCGATACTTGAAAAGTAAGGGAAGGGGTGTCGAGATGAACATCATGAACAGGTTATTTCGCGTCAAAGGCGTCGGGGGAATCGAGACCGTGATCCAGGTCTTGAACGAAGCCGAGGACGGGTACGACGTTCACATTCGGAGCGTCTCGGAGTACGTCGTGCGCGAATCGGACGAGTATATCTCGCGCGATCTGCTCGAATCGTGCCTGAGGACCGGATACTTGAGCGAGGTTCGGCCGGAGAGTGTGGTTGCCTAGACGGAGTCCACCGCGCGACTTGGAGCTGTTTTCAGAGAACGAGACTCCCGGATACTTGACCGAGCAGCTGATCACGTACATCGGGAACAAACGGTCCCTGTTGAGTTTCATCGGCTCGGCCGTCGAGACGGTCCGGACTCGACTGGGGAAAGAGAAGATCACGATCGCCGACCTGTTCGCGGGGTCGGGGGTCGTGTCGCGCTACCTCAAGCGTTTTGCCTCGCGCCTCGAAGTGAACGACCTCGAGAGATACAGCGAAGTCGTGAATCTCTGTTACCTGGCCAATCGTTCTTCGCTCGATATCGCGACATTAAAGACGTTTCACGCGCGTGTGCTCGAAAGACTCGAAGGCGGGCCCCTCGTGCCGGGGCTAATTTCCGAGTTGTACGCTCCGCGCGACGACCGTGACATTCGTCCGGGCGACCGTGTCTTCTATACGACACGAAACGCGCGCTATATCGATACCGCACGTTCGTTGATCGAAGAACTCCCCTCCGACCTCAAGGTCTACTTTCTCGCTCCGCTTCTCGCCGAGGCGTCGGTCCACGCGAACACGTCGGGCGTGTTCAAGGGTTTCTACAAAGACGCGAACACACGACTCGGACGGTTCGGGGGCACGAACGGTGACGCGCTCGAGCGGATCCTCGGCGACGTGACTCTCCCGTTCCCGATCTTCAGCGCGCACGAGTGCGATCTCACGGTACGGCGAGCCGACGCAAACGACGTCGCGCGAGGACTCGGGCACGTCGATCTGGTGTACCTCGACCCGCCGTACAATCAACATCCGTACGGTTCAAACTACTTCATGCTGAACCTGATCGTGCAGTACGAACGTCCCGGCGCGCTGAGTAAAGTCTCCGGCATTCCCACGGACTGGCGCCGGTCCGCGTACAACGCGCGGCGTCGCGCGTTTGGTGCGTTTGAGGAACTCATTCGGTCGCTCGATGCGAGCTATCTGCTTGTCTCGTTCAACTCCGAAGGGTTTATCGATCGCGAACGGATGTTGACGCTGCTGTCGTCGGTCGGAACGGTCGAGTTGTTCGAGACGCGATACAACACGTTCCGCGGAAGCCGGAACTTGCGCGATCGAAGCCTTCACGTGAAGGAGTATCTATACCTCGTCGAGAAGGATCGAAAACGCGCTTGATCTCGTTCCGGGTTTCACCTATCATGCGGCATGTACCGCTTACTCGCTTGTGACATCGACGATACGATCCTTTCTCCCGACGGCTCGCTACCCGACGCCAACCGCAACGCACTTCAGAGCCTTCACGAACGCGGTATCACGATTGTCGTGAGTTCGGGGCGCGCAACAGTGAGCGTGCGCCGCGTCGCCGAGACAATTCTTCCGCTCGCCGACGACGAGTACCTGATCTCGTTCAACGGCGCGCGCGTGACTTCAGCGCTCTCGGGGAACGTGCTTTTTGAACAGCTACTCTCGCGTGACGCGATCGAGATCGTGAACCGGTACGCGCGGGAAAACAACCTGGTTCTGCAAGGGTACGGCGAGAGCGATTTCATCAGCGAGACGAAAGATCCACGATGCGCCGCGTACGCGCGCGCGACGTCGATGGATTTTCGTCTTGTCGCAGATCTTGGTGCCGCGCTTCCGGCCGGCTGCGCGAAGCTTCTGCTGATCGATGAACCCGAGGTGCTCAAACGCCACTACCCGAACCTCATGGCCGAGTCAAGCGGACTGTTTGCCGGGGTTTTCTCGAAGCCGACGTATCTCGAGATCGTGCACCCAGAGGTGAACAAGGGTACGGCCCTCCGTTTTCTTGCGAAGCGGCTCGGCATCCCGATCGAAGAGACGGTCGCCGTCGGAGACAGCCTGAACGACTCGGAGATGCTCGAGGCCGCGGGACTCGGCGTTGCCGTCGCGAACGCGCGCGAGGCACTCAAACGGACCGCCGACGTCGTGCTCGAGACGAGCGCCGAGAACGGAGCGATCGGCGAGTTGGCCGAGCGGTTTTTTTCGTAGGCTGGAGCGCGAAATGGACACGCAGCGGACAGCTCATACCGTCTTCGTCGTTCTGAACCCCGCGTCCGGGCACATCGGAGACATAGAGAACGTACGCGCGCTGCTCGAGACCGAACTTGCCTCTCACGTCGAGTCACTCTCCGTGTACGAGACCACCGGCGAAGAAGACATTGCCGAAGTGACGCGCACCGCGGTGGAAGACGGCGCGACGATGGTGGTCGCCGCGGGTGGTGACGGAACCGTTGCGGCCGTCGTGAACGGTTTGATCGGGACGTCGGTTCCACTCGCGATTCTTCCTGTCGGCACCGGCAACATCTTCGCACGCGCAGTCAGACTCCCTGCAGCGGTCAAGCCCGCGTTATCGGTAATCGCGGGCCCACACGAGGTGATCTCGCTCGACGCGATGAAGGTCGGC
>PXBQ01000284.1 GCA_003566875.1 Spirochaetaceae bacterium
CGTACCGATCGAACAGATGCCGACCAAGACCGGAGTGGCCGCGATCTACCGTTACTGAGGTCGGAGGCAGAGGATATCCGCTGCCTCCTTGAGGCCCGTCTATCCGGGCTCCAGCCTCTCGTGGTGAGCGACACGGCGACGAGTACGGAGCAGGCCGTCGCCTGCGCTATCGAGAAACTGAAGCGTTCGCTCGACAGCACCCTCGGACGGTTGGATCGGTAACGGAAAGCGAGTCGTTCAGGATCTCAGATCCACAACAACGACTACCACGTCGCTCTCTTCGTTCACGCGAACGGATAGAACTCAAGCGCCGTATCGTACATCGCCATGATATTCTCGACCGGCGTCCCCGCCTGGATCGCGTGCGACGGCCCCAGAACGTAACCCCCGCCGCGTCCGAGCGTCGAGATCAGGTGCTTCACCTCGGTCCGCACGTCGTCCGGCGTGAGGTGCGGCAGCGTCCGCTGCACGCTCACGCCGCCTGCGAAGCAGAGGCGATCGCCGAAGCGCGACTTCAGGTCCTCATCGTCCATCCCGGCCGCGTCGAACTGGAGCGCCTGCAAGACATCGATCCCCATCTCGATGAGTCCGTCGACGACCTCGCTCACCGCGCCGTCCGAGTGATATACCACTCGGGCGTTGTGACTGTGAATCATCTCGTTCAGGCGGACGTGGTACGGTTTAATGAACTCTTCCCACATCGCACGCGAGATCAAAAGGCCCTGCTGGCCGCCCAGGTCATCGGCGGTGAAGACGAGGTCTATCTCGCCGCCGCCGGCGGTGAGAATCCGGTCGAAGTACTCGAGGTAAAAGCCGGTCACGCGTTCGGCGATCGCGTGCGCGATCTCCGGATGAAGCACAAAATCCATCATGAGCGTGTCCATGCCGCGCATATACCAAGAACTCTCGAAGATGTTGCCGTTCGACGCCATGACGGCGCGCTCGCGCTTGCTTAGTGCGCGCTCGATCTTGGCGGGGATCACGCTGTAGTCGAACCAGTCCGGACTCGGCCAGCGGTGCTTCTCGAGGTCGGCGAGGCTTCCGGCCTCCTTCAGCGGGTAGAAGCAGATCTCGTTGTACTCGCCGAGCGCCTGCTTCACGCGCGTGCGCCGCACGCCCCAGTGGTCCTCCCCGTGCGTGAGATCGGGGCCGATGTAGTCGGGCCCCACGCCGACGATGTCGATCGTCTCGTGGAGGAACCGCGCGAGGCTCGTGCCGCGGGTTTCCTTGAGATACTCGTCGAGCTCGCTTCGCGTCGGCTCGTTAATCCCCGAGCAGATCATCGCGATCGGGATGCGGTCGGTGATCTCGTGGTTGAGCGCCCGGCGCACTCGTTCCCGTCCGGTCATAGTGGCTCCTGTCGTTCCATCAGATACTACACGTGTTCACGGTGATACGGAACAGTCGTGGCACGGGTCTTTGCACACTCGCACGTACTTGCGGCTGTTTTCTCGATGCCGTACGATGCGATTCTGTGACGCACACCGAACTTCAACGCGTTATCGCGCACGTGATCGAAGGCGGAGGATTGCTGTACTACCTCAAACCCCTTCTCACCGGCACCTACATGCACCAGAGCATCGACGCGACGATGTCGTTCATCGACCGCATGCTCGCCGAGCGGCCGCACTGTTACTTTGAGTACTCTCGCGGCCGTATCAGCTTATATCGGGACGAAGCGAGGCGGTTTCAAGAACGATTTAAGGCGGAGATCACGCCGTCTGAAAGTCCGACACCGTGACGTGAAACGGTGGCAATTGAGTTCACGTCGCCGCCCGTGTTACCCTCGGTTCAATCACGAGTAATCAGGCGGGATCCGTATGCCGAGACCAACCGACAAGGACAGCTTGCTGGACTTGAGTGAATCGAACCTCAGCAGGCTCCTGGAGTTCATCGATTCGTTACCCGAGAACCTCAAGCGTATGTCGTTCGAGAACGACGAGCTAAATGATCGCGACAGAACCGTGTCTGATGTTATTTGCCACCTGCACGAGTGGCACGTGATGATGGCAAAATGGTACGAGGTCGGAATGTCGGGTGAGAAACCGGCGATTCCCGCCGAAGACGTCACGTGGAAGACTCTGCCGGTTTTAAATCGTCGAATTTGCGCCAAGTTCAACGGGACGGATCTGGATCGGGCCATAACGCTACTCAAGCAGAGCCACGAGACGATTATGTCTTTGATCCGCAAGCACACCGACGAGGAGCTCTTCACCAAGGCGAAGTACCCTTGGACCGGGACTACATCGTTGGGCGCGTATCTGATCTCGGCAACCTCGAGTCACTACGATTGGGCGCTCAAAACGATCAAACCGATCAAGAAACTCGCGCAGTAGAAAGCACCATCTATGTCTGCTCGTTGTCAATCAAATGTGCGGGCTTCTGGGGCCATCCGTCGCGTTCCGCCGCGACTATGAGTTCACTCACGCACCGCGGATACACAGGACTCGAGAGCAGGTCCACGATCTTCATCCACACCGCCGTGTACGTGCCGCGCGATGGATGATACTCGCCACTCATCTCAGGGCCAACGCCGGTCCCGAACTCTCCTCCAGTAACGCTCACACGGTAGTGGTACTGAAGGCTGCCGTTTCGGTTCACGACGGCAATCAGTTGCACCGGTATGACGACCAGTCCCAGTTCCTCGAATGTTTCTCTTCGCACGGCATGCTCGATCGACTCGCCGATCTCAACTCCACCACCAGGGAAAAGGAAATACCTCTTTCCCCGATCGCTGTGTTCGCGCCTGATCAGCGCAACACTGTCATCTTGAACGACAATACCGACGGCACGAACCCGGTGATGATTTCCCCGCGCCTTGTTTTCCATCAGATCCACTTCCACTACTCACGTTGTGTGTGGCACAACGCGACTCCCCGATGACCGCGCGGGGCACACCGGCTTATTTTTCCACCAGATTCCAGCACATTCCTCGACTACTGTACGTCGAGTTTTTAGCAGTCCCTTCACTGTGGAGCGGGCAAACAACAACTCGCCGTACCGGCGGAGGTTCCGCAGCGTTTGAAAATCCCAGTCGTTGGCGAAGAACACCGCGTTGAAACCGTAATCGGCTTCGAGGGTAGCCAACAGCTCGCGTCGGATTGGGTGCCAGACGACGCCCCACGGAAGCTCTCGGCGGATGTTGGCCGTCTCGATCACCGC
>PXBQ01000366.1 GCA_003566875.1 Spirochaetaceae bacterium
AGATGGCTCGCGAACGGCGCGATGCGTCCAACCGCGTGGGTCGGATCCTCGTCGGCGCAGAGGAAATTTCCCATGTCTACCAGGATCCCGAAGTTCGGGTGATCGACGGCGGCGACGAGTTTCTCCATCCGGTCCGAATCCTGCGCGAACAGTCCGTGATTCTCCACCATCGTCCGGATCTTCATCGATGCGCCGATCTCCGCGACTTTCCGGCACCCGTCGGCGAGAGTCGGCAACGCCTGGTCAAACGTGCCCACGAACTTCCATGTTGCGTCGTGCCGCATGCTCGGCGAGCCCAGAATCTTCGCGATCTCGAGCTCACCGCGCAGGCGCTCTACTTCCTGTTCGGGCGGCACGTCGCACCCATTGATAAAGTCGGCTTTGATCGTGTAGTTCCCGATCTCGATTCCGACGCGCCGACACTCGACCGCGAGCTCGGCCGCAAACGCTCGGAGCGTCGAATCTGGTGGAACCGTAATCGTGCTGAACTCGATCACCTCGAATCCTAACTCCTTCGCCTTCGCCGGTATATCGATGAAGCGCATCGCCCCGGACTTGACCGACGCCGAAAAACTGTACGAACTCACTCCGATTTTCATTTCTTCACTCCTCATGGATTCTCGTCATGTTACATGCTACCTATCACTTTGCTCGCGCAATCGCTTCGTGTAAGAACTCTACGGCGAGCCCGATATCGGCATCCGGATCTTCTCCGACCTCGCGTTCGATCGTGAGAAACCCGTCGTACCCGACATCGGCAAGAGCGGCGAGGTACTCATCAAACTTCACGGCGCCTTCGCCGAGCGGAACTTCGCGGAAGTACTCTTCGAGCCGAAAATCCTCGATCCCACCTTCGGCAAACGCGCGATAGATCGTCGCCGGGTCGGTTTTTTTGAGCATCACACCGTCCTTCGCGTGTGTATGCACGATCAAGTCGCCGACCGCGTGCAGCGCCGCGACGGGATCCTCGCCGATCACCATCACGAGGTTTGCGGGGTCGAAATTCACACGAACACCGTTGCACGGCAGCGATCTGATGAACCCGCCGAGTCGCGCGGCGGGTTCCGGCCCCGTCTCGATCGCGAACGTCGCGTCCATAGAGTCACCGAACTCGCCGAGTTTCGTGCACGCGTCGTGCAGAATCGCGTACGTCGGGTCGGTCTCGTCTTCCGGGACGACTCCGATGTGCGTCGTAACGACGTCGGTACCGAGATCCTTCGCGAGCTCCATGATCCTTTTCGACCGATCGATCTTACCTGGATTATCGCGCGCGACGGCGAACCCGTGACCTCCGAGATCACCGCAAATCGCCGCGACGATGAGCCCTTCCGACCGGATGAACGCGACGAGGTCTTTGCGCGCCGCGCTCGAGAGGTTTTCCGGACTCATCTCACCGTCGACCGCGTACATCTGAAGCCCCTCCGCGCCGAGCTCCCGCGCGCGGCGGATCGCTTCGCGCACCGGAAGCCTCAAAGAATCGGTCATTATCCCTACACGCACCATATGCCTCCTTCTCCGAACCGGATCGATTTACGCGAGGATCTCTCGATCCGCGTCCGACGATTCGTAGAACATGCTGAGCACCTTTTGAACCGGCAGAACGCGTTCGATGTCCGCGCGGTTCGGCTTTCCGCCGGCAATCGAATCCGCGAACTCCCGAAACTCGTTGACGTAGAAATCGGAGTCTTTTTTGACCGGCTTCATCTCGTACAGAAAATCCTCGGTCTGCCCGTACACGGTGAACCCACCTCCGTACTGCAATCGGATCCCACCTTTGTCTCCGATGAAGTCCACGTACGCGGCGCGCTCGTTTATGTTGTGCGCCCACGCGCCCTCGAAGTTGATGAACGGACCGTCGGTTCTGATCACCCCGGAAGCGTACTCCTCGACGTCGCATACGCCGGAGAAATCCGGCGGTCCGGCCCACATATCGAGGAACTTGTACGAACTCAGGTCGCGCGCGAGGCGGCCGAACCCTTTTCCACTGACCGATCTCACGGTGGGCGTATCGAGGATGTAAAAGACAAGATCGAGGTAGTGGACCCCCCAGTCGATCATGACGCCGCCGCCGGATCGGCTTTTATCGGTGAACCAACTGCCGAGCCCGGGAATACTCCGGTACGCCTTGAACTTGATGTTTATCTGGTAAACCTCACCGAGATCCCCGCGGGCCACGATCGTCTTAATCTGGTTGACCGAGTCCGCAAAACGATTCACAACGCCGATCACGAGCCGCTTCCCGGTCTCTTTTGCGACGCGCGCCATCTCGACCGCATCGTCGAACGTCGTCGCGATCGGCTTCTCGCAAAAGACGTGCTTGCCGGCGCGCAACGCCTCGATCGTCACCGACGCGTGAAGATTATTCGGAAGACCGACGGTCACGGCGGTCACGCCGGGATCAGCGAGAACATCGCGGTACTCCGATGTCATCACTACGTCGCCGACTATCTCGGACACCCGCGCCACGGCGGACGGCTCGATATCGCACGCCGAAACAACCCGGCAGTTCGCCGCTTTCGCGATGCTCGCCGCGTGCACGCGCCCGATCGTTCCACATCCGATCAAACCGATTGAAACTGGATCGTTCATGTTCGTACTGTACATGGTTTTGCTTGCGTTCGCCTACGGTAATTCAACCGCACGAACGCACACTTTCATCGTACCGAACCGAGCGTCGGCTTCAAGCGTGAAGAAAGACACTTCGATATATCATATGGTATAATTGCCGCATGAACCCAACAGCGAAGGAAGTCGGCGATTTGCGTGGCGTCGGCTTTGACATTACTGACATCCGAATGCGCAAGATTCGCCGTCGGTTCGACGCGACAAAAATCGAGGACATCCCGGGGACCGTTCGATCGGAACTCTCGGCCGGCGGAATCGTTTTTGCACCCGGAGAGAAGATCGCGATCGGGTGCGGGAGCCGCGGAATCGCGAATCTGCCGGAGATCGTCGCGACGCTCGTGGAAGAGATCCGGCGCGCGGGGGCCGACCCGTTTATAATCCCGGTCATGGGCTCTCACGGTGGCGGGACCGCCGACGGGCAAGAGCGGGTTCTCGCGGACTACGGTATCACCGAGGCCGCGGTCGGAGCACCCGTAAGATCGTCGATGGCCACGGTGGAGCTTCCGGCGGACGGCCTGCCGCACGGTTTGTTCAT
>PXBQ01000451.1 GCA_003566875.1 Spirochaetaceae bacterium
GACGCTCGTGAGGAACACCGCGCGGCCGATCTCGACGAACTGAACGGCGATAAAGCGGCGCATAGTCTCGACGTCGGAGGTACACCGCTGGATGATGTCGCCGGTCTCGGCCTTCACGTGATACGCGTACGACAGCCTCTGCAAGTGATCGTACAACGCGTCGCGAATCCGCCGCGCCGTCGTCTCGGACGCAACCGAAGCCCATCGCCCCGTCAGGAAAGAGAACAATCCGTTGCCGAGCGTCAACACGACGATCAAACTCGAGAACACCCAGATCATGTCGACGACGGTCTCTCGACCACCGAGTCCGTCAATAAAACGTTCGGCCGCCGGGAAGATCTCGACCGGCTCCCCGCCGATCACCGCGTCGATCGTGAAGCGGATGATCAACGGCGCGGCGTACGCGAACACCGCGGCGAAGCCGACGGCGACCACCGCGCCGAGATAGACGTGGCGATTGCCTTTCATGAAACTCCATACCAACCGAAACTTGGAAAACATACCTCTACACCTTAAAAAAAAGAGACCCGGTGACGATCCCGGGTCTCGTAGGCACACCCGTACGGGAATGCCTGCCGTGCGCGCAAAACCGCGCACAAAAGGGGATCAGCCCAATCCGCCTGATCCCTCGCTGTGTCTGTGGTGACTATGTCTTGTCGGGGAATGCGCTCGGCAGAAGCGCGGCTGAAACAGCCGGCTGATCAGGCAATCTCCAGGCAGGACGGTGGGCCACACACACGGCGACGGACCGGTACACCGCAATGATCAAAACTACTCGGGGCGTTGTACCTTTTCATCATCGTCCTACCTCTCGATTCTTCGGATCCATATCCTTCTCCGACGACGTACGTCGTCGTACCGGACATAAAACACCCGAAACGTATTTTTTGTCAAGCCGAAACACGAAAAAAACAAGAAAATGTGTATTATGACGCCGTGTTCACAACGATGCGCACGCGGTGTATAGTCTCACGCGATGTTCGACGAGATGAACCGCCTCGGCCGGCGGCGCGAACCCTTTTTTTTCTTGATCGACTTTCTCGGTACGAAGTCGATCGTACGTCGATTTACCGAGATCGATCCGAACGAGATAGAGTTCTCGTTCCGCCGATCCGGGCTTCCGTCGGTCGGAAACGAGACGCCCGGCATCGGCAAGCGAGCCCCTGTTCGTATCGCGCGTCTCGTGCCTCCATGTCGTGATCGGTACAGAACGGCGTTCAGGACGGTTCAACGGCACCTTGTCGCGGGAAACTCTCTTCTGGTGAATCTCACGGCACCGGTCACGATCGAACTCGCCGCGCGTACCGTGCCGGTCGGTCTGCGCGACGTGTACCGATCGGCCGTCGCGCGGTACCGGATCCGGTACCGCGACGACTGGGTCTGTTTCTCGCCCGAGACGTTCGTGACGATCCGGGACGGCGAGATCGCGTCGCACCCGATGAAAGGCACGATCCGGGCCGATACGCCGAACGCCGAACAGGTCATCCTCGCGGACGAGAAGGAAGCCGCCGAGCATCTCACGATCGTCGACCTCATTCGAAACGACATCGGCCGCGTCGCGTCACGCGTGCGCGTCGACGCGTATCGATACATCGAAACGGTCAGGAAGCCCGCGGGTGACATTCTGCAGGTGAGCTCCCGGATCGTCGGTAGGCTTCCGGCCGACTGGCCCGCGCGGCTCGGTGAGATCTTCCGGGAGATGCTGCCCGCCGGCTCGATCACCGGAGCGCCAAAGACGCGCACGGTAGAAATCATCCGGGAGGCGGAGTGGTACGATCGCGGCTTCTACACCGGTGTCGCGGGTTACTTCGACGGCAGCAGCCTCGATTCGTGTGTGTTGATTCGCTTCATCGAGCGTACGAGCGACGGGTACGTCTTCAAGGCGGGCGGCGGCGTGACGGTGTACAGCGATCCGGACGCCGAGTACCGCGAGATTCTGGAGAAGACCGATGTACCGATTGGTTGAGTCGCTTCACGTCGTCGACGGTGTCGTCGAGGCGGTCGAGTACCACGATGAGCGGCTTTTTACGTCGTATCGCGCGGTGTTCGGCGGCCGACCGCCGTTTTCGATCGCCGGTGCGCTCGCGTCGGTCGCGATCCCGCAGCGCGGCGTGCAGAAATGCCGCGTCGTGTACGACCGGGACGGCTACGCGGTCGAGTTTGCTCCGTATCCACCACGAACCGTCCGACACGCGCGCGTCGTACACGACGACGATATCGCGTACCCGCATAAGTTCACCGACCGATCGGCGCTCGACGCCGCGTTCGCGCGGCGCGACGGCTGCGACGAGATCATCATCGTCCGGCGCGGCTTCGTGACCGACGCGTACTCGTCAAACCTCGTGTTCTGCGACGGAGTACGCGCTCTCACCCCCGACACGCCGCTGCTCCCGGGCACGCGACGCGCGCGGCTGCTCGACGCCGGAAAAATCGTCGAAGCACCGATCCGTGCCATCGAGATCGGGCGCTTTACGTCGGTCGCGTTCATCAACGCGCTCAACGATCTCGGGCGCGTCGTGATTCCGGTCGAGAACGTTCTGGCACCCGGCGACCGGCTTTAGGTTGATTGAGCCCGTTTTGACCGTTGGGCGCGTATTCGCCCAAATTGTATCGTTAAAAAATTATTGTGAATTTCGCTGCACCGCTGTACAACCGGAAATATTTGTTATAGTATTGTTGTGAACAGCGCTGCTTGAAGGGCGCCGTAAAAATCGTATAGTTCACAGGAGTTTTCTCATGCGCAAATTAATCACCATTGGTGTTGTCGCGCTCGCGCTCGGCATATTTGCCGGTTGTGGAGGAAAAGCGGAAACACCGGCCGCGCCGACCGGCTTCGCGCCGAACCAGAGCGCGGTCGCGTACAACTACGTGCACGGCGGATACGTCGGAGTCGCCGAAGTCACGACCGACGCCGAGGGCGCGCTCACCGCGATCCTCGACGAGGCGTTCCTTCCGCACACGCTCGCCGCGGTTGACCTTGAGGCCGACGAGTGGACCGAGGACAACACGGTCTTCTACGTAGTCCGCGGCAACACGAACTACGTCGCGAAACACGTGGCGTACAACGGGAATAACTACGTCGGCACCACGGTCGGCACCTCCGTCACGTACGTAGCGGCCGACGATGAGGGCAACCCGGCGGGAAACACCGACCTCGA
>PXBQ01000089.1 GCA_003566875.1 Spirochaetaceae bacterium
GGCCTCCCGTCGAGGCTCTCGGTCATGGTCGCGACGGCGTCGATCAGCGTCGGGTCGACACCGATCGTAGCGTGTTTTCTTGTCTCGTGTTCCATCGCGACCACTGTACCACCGAAGGCGGTGGTCGTTCCAGTATTCGTGGGGAGCAAGATGTCGCGTGCCAATCGGTGACCGAGCCGCTCAAGTTTCTCGCGCGACGATGTCTCACACGCCCACACGATGATCGGCCGCCAACCAAGTTCGGCCAGAGCGTTATAGTTAGCCCGATCGCGCCGCGTGTTCCGTTGGACTTTCTCGGTCCAGAAACGTCGATTCGTGGCCGGAGGTCTGCCGCGAGGACATGAATGTCCGTGCCAGAAACATCCGTTCACAAAAAACGCAACCTTGTGCTTCGGAAGGACTATATCGGGAGTACCGGGCAGTTCACGCCTATGCAGCCGGAACCGGAAGCCGAGTCTGTGCAGAAGGGATCTAACGAGAAGTTCTTGTCTCGTATGCCGGTTCTTGACCCGAGACATAATCTCGCGCCGCTTCTTCTCCGGGAAAATATCCATCTACGTGAGTACCCTGGGAACCGCTCCACATTCTGTGAACCTGAAGCGCAACGGCTTTTGCGAGAAGCGGCGGAACGGCGTTTCCAATCTGCCGGGCGATCTCGATCTTTGTGCCCGTGAAACGAAACCGATCCGGAAAAGCCTGAAACCGCGCCGCTTCGCGATGCGTAATCGGCCGATGTTGTTCCGGGTGCAAATAACGGCCCTTTTCCGGTTTGTAGAACTCGGTACGTATCGTGAAAGCCGGGCGGTCCCACCACAATCTGCCGAAAAGGTCGGTGCCGCCGGACTTTTTGTTTATCCAACATTCGGGTGTCAATTCCGGAACTATTCTCTGCAGGTCAAACCGGTTCATTCCTTCACGAGGTATCGCACGGTATCGAGCGATACTTTTTGCGGTAGGGTTTCTCCCGAACTGTAGGTCGAGCGGCGGCGCTTCATTCCGAATTTCGGTTCCCTCGGGATCCGGAAGGTCGGAGATCGCGTCGCGAACAGTCCGCCACGGCTGCGCATTCGAGGCGTACGCGCCGGCCAACAGTGTAAGCTGCGTCGGCGCCAGACGCGGGTCAAAATGGCTCCGCAGCGGCGGAAAAAACCGACCAGGGTCGACGTCCATCGACCCGACGACGAACGCCCGCTTTCTGGTCTGCGACACTCCATAATCGGCTGCGAGCAGAGTGCCGGACCAGACGCGGAAACCGCGGTCCGCCGCCCAATTGATGATCTCCTCGTGCTCCAATGAACCGAGCAGCTGCGGCACGTTTTCCATCACGAACATCCGTGCGCCCGATCGATCGATGACTTCCATAAACGGGATCCACAACTTTTTGCGTGGATCATCGGAGCGCTGTTTGTTCAGCAGGCTGAAACCCTGACACGGAGGTCCCCCGATCACGACATCGGCGGACGGAATCACGGTGCCCTTGTCGTTCAACATGTCGACGATATCGCCGGGGTGACAAATCCCGCCGAAGTTGGCATTGAACGTGTTGACCGCGTAGTCATTATAGTCGTTCGCCCAGACCGTCTGGAAGACGTGGTCGGTAAGCCAATCGAATCCGACCGATAACCCGCCGGCGCCGCAGAAAAGATCGATCATTCGGAGCCTTTGATTCACGTGCCACCCCCGTACAAGACTACACGAATGTTACCCATTTTCCCCTCGTTTGTGTAGCTGATCGTGGCAAACGTTACATAATGTTACGAGATTCTCGAGTTCGTTTGAGCCTCCGTCGGCGTGGTGTTTTTTGTGATGCAACTCCAGGAATCGGGGGTCGGACGAGTTCCATAGGCCGTGGGACCAGCCGCAATTTCGGCAGGCGTAACCATCCCGCTGCATCGCGTGCCGACGAACTGCGTCGGATATATGCCTGTCGTGGGCCGGAGCCTGCCGGTCAACTTCAAGAACATACACTCCGACTGGAAGCGACGGGTTCCCGGACATCTTGGTCGAGATCGGCCACCCTTCCTCGGTACGGAGTTCACGGACCCGCCTGGCCCACTCGCTGCTTTGCGCCACGTAGCTCAGTTCTTCACCGGTAACAGCGGAGCCGACGTTCGCGCGGAGATACTTGAGAATTTTCGATTGTCCGCCTTCGGGGCCGCGTCGGATCTGATTGGCGATGTTCCACCGATACGCAGAGTCTCTGTCCTGAGCCGGATCAACCAACATGTAGTCGTTGGAGCCAAGCTCACCGGCCAATCCGTCGAGTGGCGAGAAATCACCGACATCCGCCATCTGGTTCGCAGTAACGCCGGTTACGATTTTCCATCCATACTGAACCCTCAGTTCGCGAACTCGTCGCGCCCATTCGCTGATCCCGGCAACTATCGCAAGTTCCTTTTCCCGAAGCACTTGTTGCGGATACATACGGAAGTACGCCAACAATCTGTCGCGTGCGGACATTGTCAGCCCGTCGGGCAGCAGGCTCTTTCCAAGATCCCTCACCGAGTCAAAAGCGGGAACGAGAGCCAGAACCCTCGTGCGGACGTCGGATGACGGCCCGGTACGCTCGAATGCGTTGAGTAGTTCTCGAACCTTTTCAACAATCTGACCGGTTTCGGGTGACACGTGACTGCCAGACTAACATCAAATGTCCGGAATTGCCACATACGCTCGGGGCGATCGGACCGCACGCGTGTTGCAGCCGCTACTGTCACTTTCTCAGAGGAGCCCCCACATCCGTGACCGCCGCGCCGAATACCCGCAACACGACGAAACCACCAAGGTCGAAGACACCGGCTGCGCTGCGGTCGACGATCGCGGTGTCGCTCGTCGCGATCAGGCCGCTCTCGGCGCGCGCGACTGCCGCATCGACGCTCGGCTCGGTCCTCACGATGAACTGCACGGTGGCGGCGGGGCTGGCGGCGGCGGAGCTCTCCGCCCAGACACGCGAGAGCTCAGCCGCGTGTTCGTGACTCCACGGAAGCGGCTCGTCGAGAAGGACAGTCACCGAGGTCCACGCAAACCGCGCGACCGCGTCGCACAACGCGCGCGCGACACGCGTGAACCCGTCGGTGTGAGGCAACCGAGCGCGCGTGCCACCGATGTCGCGGATGAAAAACAACCGAGGGTCACTCATCAAAGGCTCGTTGTCAATAGA
>PXBQ01000162.1 GCA_003566875.1 Spirochaetaceae bacterium
GAGGCCTTCGGTCCCGCCGTACTCATCGACGACCACCGCCATCTCGGCCTGGAGTTCAGCCATCTCCTCGAGAAGCTCGCGAAGATCCTTGCCGTCGGGAACCGCGTGAATCGGCCGTTTCAACTCCGATAGCGGACGGTCGGGCTCTCCGCCGAGTCGGAACGGAATGAGATCCGAGAGCCGCACGTACCCTGTAATGTGATCGATATCGTCGCGGTATAGCGGGATCAACCGCGAGAACGTGTCGGGCTCGTTCGCCGATACCGCGGCGAGAAACTCTCTCACCGTCGTCGACGCGCTCACCGGCCGGCAGTCGACGCGCGGGATCATGACGTCCGCGGCGGTCTTGTCGCGAAAGCGGAAGAATCGCTCGAGTAGCTTGAGCTCCGCCTCGTCGATAGTCTTGCTCTCGTAACCCATCCGAATCGCCGAGAGAACCGCGTCGCCGCGGCTCTCATCGAGTTCCGGCCGTCCGGGGAACGCCGAGATCACCGCGTGCCGTATTCGGCCGAGTGGCCGCGTCACCGGCCGAAGGACGGCGTGAACGTGACGCAAGAGGCCCGCCGCGAAGATCGAAAAGCGCAACGAGTGCCGTACCGCGATGTTCTTCGGTGTCATCTCGCCGATTACGAGCAGGATGATCGTCATCGAGACGATCGAGAGAATCTCGGCGCCACGGGTAAATATCGCCGCCCCGATCGCCTCGGAGATCGACGAGGCGAAGATGTTCACGAACATGTTGCCGGTCAGAATCGTAACAAGGACTTCGTCGGGTTCCGAGAACAACAGCCGCACAAACCGTCCGGTTCCGCCCTTGGTCCGGCGCCGAAGCGAGTCCTTCTCGAGGCTGTTGAGCGAGAAAAACGCGGTCTCGGATCCGGAGAACATCGCCGAGCAGACGAGCAACACGATCATGGTGATGCCGAGAACAACAAGGTTACCGCCGGGCACGACGTACTCGGGCTGTCACGAAAGATGGTAGATCGGTAGGGTCGGGATCCTCGCCCTGACCGTCGGGGCAGATCATTTATGAAGAGATACCAAGTTGCGCGTACCGTGTCAACAAGCGGCTTCTCGCGGCTGTTGCCATCCTGGGTCCGATTGGCTACGCTGGGTGAACCATGAAAAAGCTCGTCTTCGGCATCTCCGTCTTCGTCGCGTGGTCCGCGTTCACGATGAACCGCACGGTTCCGGCGTTGGCGATCGGCGTGGGACTGAGCGCGGTCGGAATCGTCGTGTTCGGTACCCTTATCGACGGGAGACACTGGATCGGACGCCGCGACACGATCGGGGCCGCCGGGCGTCAACGACGCGGCCGGTTGCTTGTCCGCGCGATGTGGCTGCTCGCGTTCATCCCGGTTTTTGTCGGCAAAGTGATCTGGTCCGGCGTCAATCTCGCGTTTCTCGCGCTCAAGCCGAACATGGACTTCTGGCCCGGTATCGCGCGCGTCGACGGCGGCCTTCCGAGTGTCACCGCAACGACGGTGTTCGCGGGCTTGATTACGCTCACCCCCGGTACACTCACGATGGACTACGATGAGGAGAACGACAACCTTTACGTTCACTGGATAGACGTGACCGGATACGGAGACGTCACGTTCGACGACCGGGTCACCGGTGGGCTCAGGCAGTGGGTCCGGAGGATCAGCGAGTGAACTACACAGCGATCATTCTTCTCATTACTTTCTCCGGCTTCTGTTTGATCCGGCTGATTCGTGGCCCGTCGCTACTCGACCGTGTCGCGGCGGCCGACGCGATCGGAGTGATGATGACCGCGGTGCTGGTGCTTCTCGGCGTCGTGTTCGAACGAATCATCTTTCTCGATATCGCGATCGTGTACGCGATGTTGCTTTTCGCGGACACGATAATAATCGTGAAATTCATCGAACACCGGGACGTCGCGTGAACGTGCTCGACGTGATCGGCGCAGTCCTGATAGGTTTGGGACTCTTCTTTTCGTTTGCGATGACCGTCGGGATGCTCCGATTCCCCGACGCGTACACCCGGTTGCACGCGGGAACAAAAGGGCTTACGGTCGGTGTCGGCCTCGTGTTGGCGGGAATAGCGTTCAGGTCTCCATCTGCGCTATACGCGATCCGTATCGCGTTCATAGCGGTTTTTCTGTTTGTCACGAATCCGATCGCGATTCACGCCGCGGCACGCGCCAACTATCGAGCGGAGCGCGCGCGGCGACGGCTAGTCGTCGATGAGTACGCAGAGTACCTCGAGGAGAAGGACGATGTTTGAGTTCGCATTTGTGACTCTCCTGATCGTTCTGGTCGTCGCGGCGATCGGCGCGGTAGTAGTACGCGGTTACATCACATCGATTATCGTTCTCTCGGTCTTCAGCATCGTGCTCACGGTCGTGTTCGCGTTTCTGCACGCGGTCGACGTCGCGATGGCCGAGGCGGTCATCGGCGCTGGCCTCTTGACGGCGGTTTTCGTCACGGCCGTCAGCAAGATGCAGAGACGCTCGTGAAAGCGCGATCCGTTTACGGGCTGGTCGTCGCCGTCGCGAGCACTGCCGTTCTCGCAGCGGTGCTGTTGCTCCACGCGCTCACTCCCGAACAGTCGGGCTCGGTGGCGGCGTACTACATCGCGCACGCGATACGCGACACGGCCGCGATTAACGTCGTCTCGAGCGTGCTTCTCGACTACCGTGCGTTCGATACACTCGGTGAGGCGATCGTAATCTTCACCGCGGTTACTGCGGTGTCGGCGTTGTTCGCGGGTTCGCGTCTGAATCGGTCGGATCGTGGATCGGGGATTCTCGTGCGCCGCTCGATCTCTTACCTGTCGGTTTTTTTCTGGATGCTCCCGATGTACATAGTTGTTTTCGGACACCTCTCTCCAGGCGGCGGGTTTCAAGGCGGCGTCTCGCTCGCGGTGCTCGTTATCCTTTTGAACGTCGTGTTCGGAACGAACCGGGGATCCGCATGGCTCACGCCGGCGCGGCTGCACGCGGCAGAAAGTTACGGCGCGATCGCGTTCGTCGCGATCGGGTTCGTCGGAATCGCGAGCGGCGGCGCGTTTCTCGCGAATCTCGCGGTCGGCTTTCCGCGCGGCACTCCGGGAGAACTCCTGAGCGCGGGAGCGATCCCGCTTCTGAATCTCGCGATCGGCGTGAAAGTCGCGTCGGGCTTGGGGA
>PXBQ01000540.1 GCA_003566875.1 Spirochaetaceae bacterium
GTTCGGTTCTGATATTGTTCACGCCGGCGATCCACGGCACCCTTCCGCCGATCACGTCGTTCGCGAACGCGAACTGCCGTGTCAACTCGTCAGGCGTCAGCGCGTAGTTCTCGCCGGTCGTTCCTCCGACGATCAACCCGTGCACACCCACCTCGATCAGGTGCTCGAGCATTTCCGCGTAGGACTGCTCGTCGACCGAGTAGTCCGCGAAAAACGGTGTTATGACAGGAACGTATATCCCAAAAAACTTCATTTTAAACCCTTACACAACTACAAGACTTTTGCCTCTGCAAACAAGACTTTGTTGACACAATATACCTTAATCGACAATAACGCAACGATCGGAAATAACCTGCTCGTGTTGAACCGCGTATCAGCAGTCCGGGCGGTCGCCGTCATTCTTGGGTCGCGTAGCATTGTTGTGTCTCCTTTTCAACAGAGCGGAAAGAGCGGGAAGGCGTTGGCCGGGTAGCGCTGCACCATCCCCTCGTGTTTCATGAGTGCCTCGACATCGTCGAGCTCCAACGGCGCATCGCTCGTGAGGTTTTCGACGCCGTTCTCGGTCACTACGATCGTGTCCTCGACCCTGACGTACTTTCGTTCTTCATCGACGCGTATCTGTGGATCGAGTGCGAGAACAACACCGGGTACGAGTGGTTTGCCACGGTAGTGGCCGTCGTCGTGGCACGCGAGTCCGACCGGATGCGACATGTGGTACGGGAAGTTAAGCGACCACTCGGCAGCCTTCTCGAAGCTCGGCCGGATCCAGTTCATCGCCGCCGCGACCTTCTTCATCCGCGCGGCGACCGTGACCCGGATCTGCTCGTCGGTCAGCCCCGGCTTGATTTCCTCGAGGTACGCCCTGTGGAACTCGACCATGAAGCCGTACAGCTGCCGTTGCTCGTCGGTATATTTCCCGTTCACCGGCCACATCCGACCGATGTCGCTCGCGTAGTACCGGTAGTCCGGTGCGCAGTCTCCGAGAATCAGATCGCCGTCCCGGAGGATCGAGCTGTTCGCGCCGTAGTGCCCGTGCCACGTATTGGCGCCCGACGCCATGATCACGTTGTACGATCTGCCACGCGCGCCGTGGTTCATGTAGACGTAGTCGAGCACCGCCGCGAGCTGGTACTCGTAGAGCCCGGGTTCTGTCGATTTCATCGCCTCTACGATGCCCAAGGCCGTGATTTTCCCCGCGCGTCTGAGCAGCTCGAGCTCGTGTGGATCCTTGACGATCCTCAAGTCGTTGATGATCGGCGCGAGATCCCGGATCTCGGCGATCGGGTAGCGCCGTCGCAGGAGTTCGATGAAATGCGCAAAGCGGTCAAGCGATCCGTCCCACGGGTCTGAAAATCGGCCATTCCGGCCGGCGATCTGCGTGTCCCAGCTCGTCATCGAGCCCGCGCCGTCGCGAAACGGCGTGTATATCTTCGTGACACGCTCGAGCTTCGCTGCGAGCTTCTCGACGCCCAGGACCTCATCCACGCCCGACGCCGCGATGACCTCGTCGGCCGACTCGACCGACGGAATCGGACCGGATGACTCTCGCTCGCGTTCGCTCTGGTGGGGCAAAAAGAGCGTTGTCGTGTTGTTCCCGCGATCGAGCAGCACGTACGACTGCGGCGCTTCGACTCCGGTGAGGTAGTAGAAGTCGTTCGTCTGGCGGAAGATGCGTAGACCGCTTTCTTCCGGGCCACCGGCGACTACCGCGACCGTATCGGGGTCGAGTCGCTCGAGTACGCGTCGACACCGCTCCCTGTAACCGTCGGGTCCGAGGTTCGGGTTTTTCATCGTTTGCTCCCTGTCAACAATATCATTTATGTTGTACGATAGTATCCGCGGTATGTATAGTGCAGCGCGAGCGTCCGAACGGTACCGAAGAGAAGCTAATGAGTATCGCTACGTACATCAGTCAGGATATCAGGCAGCGTATCGGCGCGGGTGCGACGCTTCCGGCGCACCTCTCGCTGACGGATCTTGCCCGCCACTACGACGTGAGCATCACACCGGTTCGCGAGGCGATCCAGGCTCTCGTCGACGACGGCTATCTTCAGAAGCTTCCGAACAGGCGGATCGCCGTGAATCCCGCTATGGTCGGGATCGGAGGCGATGATGACAACCCGGTTCTTCCGAAGAAACCGACCGATTGGGACTCCGTTCTGCTCGACGAAGTCATGCACGCGAGTCTCAGTCTGGTTCCGGTCTACCTGCGCGAAGGTGGCCTCGCCGCGAAACACGGCGTCGGCAGATCGATCATCCGCGGCGCGTTCAGCAGATTCGCCGGTGCGGGTCTGCTGGACCACGTGGCGCGCAAGGGGTGGCGGGTCCATCCCGTTCGGGTCGACGACGTCGAGGCGTACCTGGAGGTCCGAGAAGCGTTGGAGTTGACTGCGCTCGATGCCGCGAAGGCCAAAATCGACCGGTCCGAAGTGCTCGCTCTGCTCGAAGGCCAAAACCACGCGCTCGACGATACGACGCATCGGTACATCATCGCGAAATCGGGCAACGTTTACATCGCGCGTTTCTTCGATCAATTCGTCGCGCGGTACTACAATCGACTGCTTCACTTCGCCGCGCCGGAAGCCCACGTCGCCGAAGAGATGACCGCCGAACACATCGAGATACTCCGGGCCATCCTGGACCGCGACTGGAAACGCGCGAAGGATGTGTTGTCGCGCCACATACGCGGTCAACGATCGGTCCTTGAGAAAGTTCTGATCGCGAGTCGCAACCAAAAAAGGAAGAATCAATGAAGATCACCGCTGTGCGAACCACGCCGATTCGTGTCCCGATAGTCGTAGCGCCGTACTCGACCGAAGGCGCCGGGACAAAGCGCGAGTGGTATCGACTCGGCCGGATCACGGCCGAGAGACCGCAGCCGGCTGTCGAGTACGTGATCGTCACGATCGAGACCGACGAGGGAGTTGTCGGTGTCGGTGAGTCCGTCACCGACATTGGATTCTTCGGCGAACCGATCGAGCAGGTTCGCAGTCTCATCGAGTTCCATTTTGGCCCGCGTCTGTTAGGCGCCGATCCGTTCGACCGGGAGAAGCTGCTTCACTCGATCGAGTTCCGCGGGAATTCGTGCGCGAAAGCCGGCATCGATCTGGCGCTCCACGATCTGATCGGCAAAGCCCTCGGAA
>PXBQ01000514.1 GCA_003566875.1 Spirochaetaceae bacterium
TCTGTTTCACCGCCTCGTCGATGTACGCCTGGTTGTCGAAAGCGAGCCCGGCGAACAGCAGGTACGGCGTGACCGCCATCGCGACGTCGATCCAGATGAGGTCGTCTTCCGGCCGCCGTGGCCCTTTCATGATGCCGTCGGGATCGCGCGGCGCGCTCATCATTTCTTCGGCGTACCGCAGGACCTGCTCTTTCTTCTCCGGCATATGGCCACGGTAGTACGCGTACATCGCGGGTATTCCGCCGACGTAGTAGCTCGGGAAGTTGTACCCGTACAACGGTCCATCGGGTTTCGGGTGGTCGATCCGCTCGGGGAAAAGCGAGAGGATCCAGCGGCAGCGATCGATCGACTCACCGCCTTCTTCGGCGACCTGAACCAGAGCGTGGATCGCGAGGAGCCCGTAATAATGTTTGACTTGTTCGATCGATTCGTAGTGATCGTACAAACGGCGTGCGAGTTCGAGTGTTTTCATAGTGCTTCTATTATTGCTCGGGGACGAGAACCGCGCCATGAAGAAACCGTCGATTTTTTGCACAATACGCGACTTCTCTCGGCAAGCCCGTCTCGCGCGTGACGGGGGATCGGTGGCGTGAAGCTCTCCTCGTATCGGTTCACATCCGTCCGTTATTGACGAAGGAACAAATCCGACCGTCGGCACGCGCTGAAGTGTGGGGTGCCTTGTGTCGCGATATCCTCGGCCTTGAGCGGCGGCATACCCTCGTTACACGCGGGCTCCGCGTGCGGGCAGCGGGGGAAGAACGGACATCCCGGGATGTCGGCGGTAGGATCGCCGATCTCGCCGGTCGGGACCTCGTCGAGCCACGGCAGGCGAGGATCGGCGTCCGGAACCGCCGAAATCAGCACCCGCGTGTACGGATGGACGGGCCGGTCAAACACCTCGTCGGTATCCGCAAGCTCGACGAGCTTGCCGAGGTACATTACCGCGATCCGGTCGCAGATGTGCGCGATGACGCTCAGGTTGTGCGCGATAAAGACCATCGAGAGACCGAGCTTTTGCTGCAAATCCTTGAGCAGGTTAAGCACCTGTGCCTGAACCGAAACGTCGAGAGCCGAGACGGGCTCGTCGGCTATCACGATACTCGGCCGGAGAATCAAAGCGCGAGCGATTCCTATCCTCTGCCGTTGTCCGCCGGAGAAAGCGTGGGGGTACCGGTTGCGGTACCGCGGGTCCAGCCCGACGAGGGTAAGGAACTCGTCGACCAGATCGGCCATTTCATTTCGGGGGTACCCGAAGTTGAGTAGCGGCTCAGATAGTATCTCGTGCACGCGCATCCGCGGGTTGAGCGACGCGTACGGGTCCTGGAAAATCATCTGAACGTACCGGCGGACCGCCTTCAACTCGGGGCCCGAGAGATCGGCCGTCTCAAACACGCCGTCCGGAGTGCGGACCTCGATCGAACCCGAGGTCGGCTTGAGGGCCCGCAGGATGAGCCGTGCGGTAGTTGTTTTTCCGCAGCCGGACTCGCCTACCAGGCCGAGAATCTCGCCTTTCTTGAGGAAAAACGAAACGTCGTCGACCGCTCGCACGTGTCCGACGACGCGGCGAGTAAACCCTTTCTCGATCGGAAAGTGCTTCTTGAGATTCTTGACCTCGAGTACGTGATTGTCGGCAAGCCCTGCGTCCGAGTTTGCCGCCGCCCGGACAGTGTCTGCATTCGCCATCTAGTCGTTCCTTTCTTTTTTTGAGCCGTTGGCCGCCGAAACATCCGGGGTCTCATCCGACGATGAAGTCGCTTCGCTCCCGACGGGCGCCGTCGGCCTCTTTTCGTCGTAGAGGAAACACCGCGCAAAATGGTCGTCACCGACCGAGAGACGCCGGGGGCGTGCCTCGGTACAGACGTTCGGGATGACGTTCGCGCACCGAGGCGCGTACGGACAGCCCTTCGGCACCTGGTACGCATCGGGCACCGTCCCGCGGATCGGCGCGAGCGGCGCGTTTCGCGAGCTTATCTTCGGGATGGAGCGGAGGAGATCCCGCGTGTACGGATGTTTTGGTTCAACCAGAACCTCCGATACCGGTCCCTCCTCCATGATCTGGCCGAGATACATCACGTACACGTACTCGGTCATGTGCGCGATGACGCCGAGATCGTGCGTGATGAGCACGAGCGCCAGCCCAAACTCGTCCTGCATTTTTTTGATCAGCTTGAGGACTTGCGCCTGGATCGTGACGTCGAGCGCGGTCGTCGGCTCATCCGCGATCAAGACGCGCGGATTGCACATCAGCGCCATCGCGATCATGACGCGCTGTCGCATTCCGCCGGAGAGCTGGAAGATGTACTCGTCGATTCGCTGCTCCGGCGCGGAAATCCCGACGAGCCTGAGCATCTCGATCGCGCGTTCGCGTGCCTTCTCGGGCGTTGCCGCCGTGTGCAGCATTAACGCCTCGGACATCTGACTGTAGATGGTATGAACGGGACTGAGCGCGGACATCGGTTCCTGGAAGATCATCGAGACCTCTTTCCCCCGGATGCTCCGGATCAGCTCCCCGTCCGCGTCGCCTTTGGTGAGGTCGATGACGCGACCGTCTTCACGCCGATACAGGACCTCGCCTTTCGTTATTACCGCGTTGTTCGGCAAGAGCCGCAAGACCGAGTACGTCGATATGGTCTTACCGCATCCGCTCTCGCCGACGATGCCGACCGATTGGCCTTCGCGAACGCGAAAACCGACGTCGTTCACCGCGTGAACCGTACCCACGTCCTGGAAAAACTTCACCTCGAGGTCGCGGACCTCCAGGACAAGATCGTCGTTCATGCTAACTCCTGCACCATTTTTCGCGTCCGCCATCTTGATCGCTCCCTCATCTGTCGATTGTCGTCTCAAAGCCATAATCGCACCATAATGGGGTCACCGCGAGTACGGGTCCGACGCGTCCCGGAGGCCGTCGCCGACGAAGTTGAACGCGAGAACGGTCACGACGATGAACAAGACCGGAGTCAGAAGCCACGGTGCATACGCGACCGTTTGCAGGTTTTGCGCTTCCTGAAGAAGAACACCCCAACTGACCGTCGGAGGCCTCAAACCCAGTCCGAGGAAACTCAGCGATGTCTCGGCGAGAATCATCCCGGGTATGCTCAAACTGATCGACGCGATGATGTGGCTGGAAAACGACGGAA
>PXBQ01000042.1 GCA_003566875.1 Spirochaetaceae bacterium
ACATCTTCATTGCCGCAACGTGCAAGGAAAAAGGCATCGCGTTTCTGAAAGGCGAGGCCCGAACGAACGTCAGGAAGAAGAAACCCGGTGAGACGGATGAACAAGGGGCCGCCGCGCCTGCATCGCCCTCGGGATCATCAAACACCGTGACGGTAACCGTCGGTTCGCGAACGTTCGATGTCGAGGTCCACGACGGCCACACCGTCGTCTCTGGAAAAGAGTACCCGTACTCGATCGGCGAAGCGCGCGACACCGAACCCGCGCCGTCGACCGGCAGCACGATAACGATCGACGCCCCGATGCCGGGCCTCGTGCTCCGCCTCGCCGTAAAACCGGGCGACGCTGTCAAGAAAGGCGATGATATCGTAATCCTCGAGGCGATGAAGATGGAGACACCGGTCACCGCGCCCGAAGCCGGTACGGTCGAAAAAATATCGATCTCCACCGGAGATCAGGTAACGGCCGGCCAGACGCTCATGACGATCAAGGGGTGAGCAATGGACACCCGTCAAGCTCTCGTAACCGTCTGGGAAACAACCGGCATATCGGCGTTCTCGATCGGTCAGATCGTAATGATCCTGATCGGCTGCGTTCTCATATATCTCGCTATTCGGAAACAGTTTGAGCCGCTTCTTCTTCTGCCGATCGGATTTGGCGGAATCCTCGCAAACGTGCCTCTCTCCGGAATTACCGAGACGACGCGGCTCGTTCTGAACCCCGAGACGATGGAGATCGTCGAAGAGGTCGGAGGCTTTCTCGGCCAGATTTACGGATTCGGCATCGCGTCGGGCTTATTTCCCCTTCTGATCTTCATCGGTGTCGGCGCGCTCACGGATTTTGGTCCTCTGATCGCGAATCCACGCACGGCTCTGCTCGGCGCCGCCGCGCAGTTCGGAATCTTCTCAACGCTGATCGGAGCCGTCGCGCTCTCGAAGTACGCGGGGTTCAACTTTTCGGTCTCCGACGCGGCGGCGATCGGGATCATCGGGGGCGCCGACGGTCCGACGGCGATATTCCTCGCGAGTCGGCTTTCCCCTCGCCTGCTCGGCCCGATTGCCGTCGCGGCGTACTCGTACATGGCGCTTGTGCCGATTATACAGCCTCCGGTCATGCGTCTCTTCACGTCAAAAGAAGAGCGTCGGATCAAGATGCAGCAGCTTCGGCCGGTCTCGAAGACCGAGCGGATCCTCTTTCCGCTGGTCGTGGTCACAATCTGTGTTCTGCTGCTGCCGAGCGCGACGCCGCTGATCGGCGCGCTCATGTTCGGCAATCTCATCAAGGAGTGCGGCGTCACCGATCGGATCGCAAAAGCCGCGCAGAACGAGCTTATCAACCTCGTCACGATCCTGCTCGGCCTCGCGGTCGGCGCGCAGCTCCGCGCGGATCAGTTTCTCCAAGTTGAGACACTGGCGATCGTCGTTCTCGGGCTGGTCGCATTCACGCTTGGAACCGCGTCGGGGCTGCTGCTCGCGAAGTTCATGAACCTCTTCCTCAAGCAGAAGTTGAACCCGTTGATCGGCGCCGCAGGCGTCTCGGCGGTGCCGATGGCCGCACGCGTCGCGAACAAGGTCGGCAAGGAAGAGAACCCCGACAACTACCTGCTGATGCACGCGATGGGTCCGAATGTCGCAGGCGTGATCGGATCCGCGGTAGCCGCGGGTATTCTGCTCGCGATAGTGCCGCTCATCGTGTAGCGCCGCGTCCAACCGCAGCGGACGAACCCCGATTGAGCTTAAGAGTCGATCGGGGTTTTCTTTTTCTCGATAGCGTCGACGATAAGATCCGCGATCGCCTCCGGCCCTCGATCCTCGGTATCGATCACGATGTCGACGAACGCGAACGCGTCGTTGTCTATGCCGTACAGCCGCATGTAGCGTTCGCGGTCGCGTTTGTCACGCTCTCGCGTCTCGGCGATCACGTCGTCGAGGTTTCCACCTTCGCGCCTCACGATTCTTTCCGCTCGAACTCGTTCGGACGCGGTCAGGTACACTTTGAGGTCCGCGTCGTCGAGAAGCCACACAGCCAGACGTGATCCGAGCACGCAGTCACCTTCCCGCGCGAGCTCGACCTGTCGGGTGTCGACGTACCGATCCCAACTCGGATCCTTCTCTGCAAGATGTCTGAGTTCTTCGAAGGCCATTCCTTTCTCTTCGGCAACCGTTCGAAACGTGTAAGTAATCAACCTCACGCCGAGCTTCTCGGCGACCATTTGCGATACTGTCGAGTTTCCGCAGCCACTCTTTCCGGATATCGCTATGCGCACATGGTTGCTCACGGGGTATTCCTTCGTTCTCACTCGATATTTCTGGTCTGTTCGCGAATGTTCTCGATCGCTTCCTTCACGTCGACGACGTGACGGTTGATCCCGTAGAGTACACTTTTTGACCCTGTCGTGTTTATCTCACGGTTCAATTCCTGACAGATAAAGTCGAACCGCTTGCCGATCGGTCCGTCTTCGGTCATCGCCGCTTTGAACGCGTCGATATGGCCGCGCAGCCGAACGATCTCCTCGTTGATCGAGTGCTTCACGAGCAGCGATGCGACCTCAGCGAGCATTCGGTCTTCGTCGACCCGGTCACCGAGCACCTCCACAAACCGCGCGCGAACCGTTCGCTTGATTCCTTCCTCGATCTGTCCGTGCAGCTGTTCGATCGACAAAACCGCCGCTTCGATCACTGCGATCTGAGCTCTGAGGTCGCGACTGAGCTCCTCGCCTTCCGTGCGGCGCGTCGTCTCAAATCGGGCGAACACCTCGTGTAACAGTTCCTCGGTAACACGCCACGCCGCGTCGACGTTCTTTTTCCGGTCGACCGTGAGGACCCCGTCGAACCGCAAGAGATTCTCCAGCGTGATGTCTCGCCGCAGTTCCGCGATCGACGCGATCTCGCGCAACGCGGCCGCGTACGCCGCCACGCTCTCGCGGTCGACCGAAATCACCGTATCCCCGGCGGTCTCGCGGATCCTCACGGTTATATCGAGTTTCCCACGATGCACACGCTCGGAAGCCAACGCCCTGATTCTCGGCTCGAACGCCGAGTACTGCTGCGGCGTCGAGACGTTGAGGTCGAGATACCGATTGTTGTACGACTTGAACTCAAAAGTTACGTGATACCCGTCTTTTTCGCGCTCTCCGGACGCAAACCCGGTCATGCTTTTCACGCCGTGCCCCCGGATTTCCCCGCCTGTCCACAGGTCAGCCGCTCCAACACCGCGCGGCCGAGACGCCAGTTATCACCCGCACCCATCGTGACAAACACGTCGCCGGGCTCAAGCAGGCGACAGACGAACTCCGCGGCGTCGAGCGGTTCCTCGAAGTACTCGAGCCGGGGAACGTTCGGCCGCACCGCGTCGGCGAGATCGCGCCCCGAGATCGACCCCGTGAACGTCTCGCGGGCCGAAGCGTATATCTTGTGAAGGACGACGACGTCGGCCGCCGAAAAAGCTTCCGCAAACTGCGCCAACATCCGCGCCGTACGCGTGTACGTGTGCGCCATGAAATCGACGATGAGCCTCTTCGGCGCGTAGAATTCCTTAATGCCGCCGAGCGTCGCGGCAATCTCGGTCGGGTGGTGCCCGTAGTCGTCGAGAATCGTGATACCGTCGACACATCCGATCACCTCGGACCGACGACGGGTCCCGGTATACGCCGCGAGCCCGGCTCGCACATCCCGAGCGAAACCCGGTCGCGATGCCGGGCACACCGCCGTGACGATCTCTTCAGCCGCTGCGACCGCGGCGGCGGCGTTGAGCAAATTATGCCGTCCCGGGACCCGCAGCGTATACGGATCACGATCGTCGCCGAGGGTGAAACTCCACGCCCCGTCGACGAGCGCCTCGTTCGCGATTCGGTACGGGCCGCTCGCGCTGAAGCCGTACCGGATGATCCGGATATCCTGACGCGAGGACGCGACACGCGCGAGCACGTCGCGCGCACCGGCGTCGTCCTCGCACGCGATGAGCCGGCCGCCCGACGGGAGCCGTTCTGCGTACTCGACAAACGCATCGCGCACATCGGCGTAGTCGCGGTAGTAATCGAGATGGTCTGCCTCGACGTTCGTGACTACGACGATCGACGGATGGAACGAGAGAAAGTGTCGGCGGTACTCGCACGTCTCGGCGGCAAAGAACGAATCGCCGCAGATCAAGACCGATCCCCCTCCGAATACCGGCACGCCGGACCCGACAAGCACCGCGCCGTCGAGCTCGGCCGAGTTCACGACCGAGCCGAGCATCGCGGCCGTTGTCGTCTTTCCGTGCACACCGGCGATCCCGCACGAGAATCGGTCGGCCGAGAACTCGCCGAGCGCCTCGGTATACGACAGCGTCGGGATTGCTCGACGGACGGCTTCGGAAATCTCGGGATGCACCGCCGGATCGTACGCGGGGGAGAACACCACGACCGAAGCCCGCGACGGAACGTTCTCCGCGGCGAACCCTTCGGTGTAAGAAATTCCTCGTTTATCGAGTATCGCGTCGGTGTAGAACTTCTCGGCCGTGTCGCTGCCCGTGATACACGCGCCGCGCGCGTGAAGCAGCTCCGCGAGGGCCGTCATTCCGGTACCTTTTATCCCGACGAGGTGCACGCGGACGTCACGAAGATCTACCGGCAGAATTTTTTCACTCATCGCGACATCGTATTCGAAGAATGATGGTTTTTCAACGTGCACTCGGGACACCGGCGACTCAGGTCTTGAGCGCTGCGTAACTCTCGGCGAGCAGCTCGGCGGTCAACAAGCGGTCCACGTCCATCAAGAGCACGATCCGATCGGGCATCCGCGCGAGTCCCGCCAAAATGGTCGAATCGGCCGCGCCGGCCGAGTCACCGAACCTTGGGGCCGGTTCGAGCGCGTCGTTCTCGATGTCGAGGACGCCGACCACCGAATCGGCAAGTGCCGTGAGCGAAATCTGCTCGCCCCCACACCGTGTGTTGATCACGATCAAACGATTCTCGTCGGTGAGTTCGACGTGCTCGAGCCCCAATCGCGACCGCAGATCCATGACGGGCAACACGCGACCGCGCAGATTAACGACGCCGAGCAGGAAATCCGGGGTACGGGGAACGCGCGCGATCGTCGTGAACTCGAGAACCTCCTCGACGCGCACGACCTCAACCGCGTACGCCTCGTCACCGAGTAGAAAAACAAGGTACTTCGTCGCGTCGGCGTCTTCGGTCTCATTACTCACCGCCGACATACCGACGCTGTCGGCTCGTTCGCTCACCGTATTCCTTCCTTATTTGCAGTATACCGGATTTCTCACCATACGTCACGATGCCGGAACTGCTGAGCTGCATGCTCCGTGCAAATTCCCTTGTTCCAAAAAAAGGTGTAGATTACCCGAATCAGTGTTCATTAAGACAATCGGGGAGGAAAGCCATGGAGTGGAAAGCAAGCCACATTCTCGTCAAGGATCGTGCGCTAGCCGAGCGACTTCTGCGGGAGTTAAAGCAGGGAGCGTCGTTCGAGGGGCTCGCGCGTCAGCACTCGACGTGTCCGAGCAAGTCGTCGGGCGGGGACCTGGGATGGTTCGGCACCGGGAAGATGGTTCCCGCGTTTGAGTCGGCCGTGAAGAAAATCGGGGTCGGCTCGATGAGCGACGTCGTCTCGACGCAGTTCGGTTACCATATCGTCAAAAAAACCGGCCAACGATAAGTAATTGACCGGATCGGCTTCTGCCGTATTGGGCGTACCGGCGTGGCGGTCTACCACCAGCCGGTCGCCGTAGCGACCGCGCCAACCGCGAGCAGACACGCGGTTTCGGTGCGGATCGTTCGCTCTCCCATTCGGACCCGAGTGCACCGGGTCCGCGCGATGAGGTTTTCCTCCATTTCCGAAAATCCCCGCTCGGGACCAAGGACTACAGCGACACCCGACGCGCCGGCCAGACCCGCGAGAACGTCGCGAGGACGCGCCGGACCGTCCGACGAAAACACGACGACCGAATCACTTGAAACCGCGTCGAGCGCGCGTTCGAGCGACCACAGCCGTGAGACGGACGCGAACACGGTACTACCGGCCTGTTCCGCTCCCGCAAGAAGCGCCTCGTCGAGCGACCCGTCGGACCAAATCGAGCTTTCGAGATAAGACTTCTCGGAGAGCTCTCCGCGAAAAACGAGAATTCTTGAAACCCCGAGAGTCGCAAGATCCTTCACGAGACGTCGAAGTACGATCGGCCGGGGGTGTCCGACGACAACCGAGAGAGGAAGCAGCGCCCGCACGGGCGAGTCGTCGCCGTCCCACGCGAGCACGATCCGTTCGCGATCGACCGTCGTGATCCGCGCGCTCGTCACCGCGCCGCCGACGATGCCGACCGCGATACGGTCTCCCGGAACGACGCGCAAGACCGAAACGAGATGCCGGAAACGGCGATCGTCGCGAAGCAGCGTCCGCCGCTCCTCGTCGGGCCGAAAAAGAACAAGATTCACAGAACTCCGGTGAACACAAAGTCCGATCGCACAGGCGCCTCTGCGGTCTTCCCGCTCTCCGAGACAAATCGTGCGACGCCGTTCGTGAACGTAGCGGACGCGACTCGGTCGAACCCGGCCGGTGTCCGGACCACCCCTTGAACGTACGGGACGACCGTGGACTTCTTCTTGTTCAGCGATACCGTCGTCGGTACACCGTTCTCGTTGAGTGCGTTTTTTTTGCTCGACGGTCCCAAACCTTCTGTGAAAAACGCGCAGACATCCTCGATGCCGATACAGCACGTGCGAGCATTCCACGGCGTCTGATATCGCCCGTGGTTCTCCATCCAGAGCACCGTCAGAGGCAGAAGCGCAGGGTTCCGAAGTCCAAACCAGAGAAAACCTTCGTCCAGGAAAACCGCTGCGCTCCACGAAGGCTGGTTCTTTCGCACCTTTGCGGCGACAGCGATGATATCGACAAATCCTCGTCGATTCGGGAACACCGTGCAGTCGGTTGACGGCTCGGACTTCCAGTTTGTCGGGACTTTTTTCAACGACGAGAACTTCACACCGGCCGGGAGCGCGTGGTACTCGCCACTCTCGTACGGTGAGCCGACACCGGGATCGGTCAGCCCGAACATAATAGGTCCGGTCGAGACGGCGAGCGCTCCGGGTTTTTCGCCGGCGCGAAGCGTCGCGTGATGCCCGAGTGTCATCTGTCCGCCCATGCCGGAGATCTCGTGCCGCGAGTACACGACGTTCTCGCCTTCGACGATCTCGAGTGTCTTGGTCACCGTGCCGGGTCGGGCTCGGTTCGCGATCTTCATCGTAAGCCGCGAAATTCCTCCCTCCCGAGTGATATCGACACCGTCCCACTCGCGCCCCGCAGGCTCGCCGTGCACCGCGTACGTTTCGCCGCGAACGGTCCCGCCTTTTCCAAACGGCATACAGAAAAAATCACCGCGGAGAGGGACAAGAACCGGCTCGTCGATTCGGAGCGCTTCATCCTGCCACGGGCTTATGTAGTACGGGTCGATCGGAGCCTTCGACGCCCGGTCGAACGTGACCGGTGCCATCATCCCACCTCGACGAGTCACTGCCACGGAGACATCGGAATTCTCCAGGACAAAAGACTCTTGTGACCGTATCATCCTTACGTTCGGTGTCATCGTGTTCTCCTGAGGCTTTTCCCAATGATACCGTTTTTCGTGCTTGGATTGCCAGTGCAAACGGAGCGCGTATTGAGAGAAGATCCTGCGCCCGGTATAATCCCGTCGGGAGTCAACAATGAAACGAAGTGAAATCAACGAATGGTTGACACACGCGGTCGCATTCTTGGCGGAGATGAAGTTCAAACTGCCTCCATGGGCCTACTGGAGCCCGGAGCGCTGGAGTTCGGCGGACGAAGATCTGAGCGAGATCACCGGGAACATGCTCGGGTGGGACGTCACGGACTTCGGAAGTGAGCGGTTCTTCGAACGTGGGCTGTTACTCTTCACGATACGTAACGGCAACGTGAACGTGGGTGGCAAAACGTACGCCGAGAAAATCATGCTCGTTCGCGAAGGGCAAGAGACGCCGTATCACTTTCACTGGAAGAAGACTGAGGACATTATCAACCGGGGCGGAGGGAATCTCGTTCTCGAGTTGAGACACTCGCGCGACGACGGCGAATTTTCCGACGAACCCGTGGACGTCGTGATCGACGGGATTACACGACGCGTCGAGAGCGGTGGTCAGGTCGTGTTGACGCCCGGCGAGAGCATCACTTTGTACCCGGGCTTGTACCATCGCTTCTTCGCCGAAGGCGCGCCGGTTTTGACGGGAGAAGTCAGCACGGTCAACGATGATCGCACGGATAATCGGTTTTTCGAGCAGGCGGGTCGTTATCCGTCCGTCGACGAGGACGAGAGTCCGGTACACCTTCTGGTCTCCGATTATGCCCAATACGTTTAGGCCGACGAAGCCGCGCCGGAGAGCTCGATGAGAATTCACGCGGTCGGATGCTCGCTGATCGATTATCTGTACACGGACGTCTCGTTCGTCTCACCCCAGATCGCACGATTGCTCTCGCGGAGCGCCGGCGACGGTGGGCTCGTCCCGGGGCTACTCGTGTTCGCCTCGGAGTTTGAGCGTTTCACGGGCCGCAAGACCGACGAACTCCTGCGCGAGATTCTCGGTGAACCCGACGCGGTGAATCTCGGAGGTCCCGCGATCGTCGCGCTGATTCACGCGGCACAGCTCACCGCCGGAACCGGAGTCACGGCGCGCTTCTTCGGCGAAATCGGTGAGGATGTCACCGGCGATACGGTGCTCGATATCGTCGGCAGAACACCGGTAGCCGTCGACGAATACCGTCGCACAACCGGCGTCTCACCGTACACGTACGTGCTGTCCGATCCGCGTTATGACGGAGGCCGTGGCGAGCGAGTGTTCATCAACAACATCGGCGCGGCGTGGAACACGACATACGACTCGATCCCGGGCGCCTTCTACGACGCGGAAATCGTCGTGTTCGGCGGGACGGCGTTGGTCCCGCGAGTCCACGAAGACCTCGGCCCGATGTTGCGACGGGCGCGCGACAACGGTGCGATCACCGTCGTGACGACCGTGTACGATTTTCTGAATCAGAACGCGCACCCCGACAAGCCGTGGCCGCTAGGTGATGACTCGGCGTATTCCTCGATCGATGTGCTCATCGCCGATCGAGAGGAGGCCGTGCGGATTTCCGGGACGAACTCCGCTCCGGATGCCGTCGAGTTCTTCATCAAAAACGGCGTCGGGGCCGTGATCGTGACGCAAGGCGCGGATCCGTCGCTCGCCGCCGCGGCCCGCCCCCCGTTCGCGCGCCTCAAACCGACATGGTTCCCGGTTTCAGAACGCGTGTGCGAAGATCTCGCGACGGGGCTGTGTCGCGGTGGCGACACAACCGGGTGTGGCGACAACTTTGCGGGCGGCATTATCGGTTCGCTCGCGGAACAGACGGTCAACGGCAAGACCCCCGATCTCGCGGAGGCGGTCGCTTGGGGCACGGTATCAGGCGGATACGCGTGTTACTACGCGGGGGGAACGCTGCTCGAGTCGCACCCGGGCGAAAAAAGGGAGGCGGTCATGAGCCTGTTCCGAGACTACGCGTCGCAGGCACCGGGATACAGAACGTGAAGCTCGTGATTTTTGGCGCCGGCAACATCGGCCGATCGTTCATCGGCCAGTTGTTCGCAAACGCGGGTTTCGAAGTTGTGTTCATCGACGTCGATCGAACTGTCGTCGAGGCTCTGAACGAACGGCGTTCGTACGACGTGATCGTGAAAGAGACCGGCGAGCCGGACCGGTCGATCCGCGTCAAGAACGTGCGCGCGGTCCACGCCGACGATGAGGACGCCGTCGCGCGTGAACTCGCGTCGACGACGATCGCGGCGACCGCGGTCGGGAAATCGGCGCTTTCGCACGTTGCGCGGACAATCGCTCGCAGCATCGCTCACCGTGAATCGCCGCTCGATCTCATTCTGGCCGAGAACGATCGCGAGGCGAGATCGACGGTCGTCGATGCAGTGAAACGAACGGCGGGAAGCCACGCGCTCGCGCTCCTTGGTATCGTGGAGACGAGTATCGGGAAGATGGTTCCGATCATGCCTGCGGACGTCAGAAGAGCGGATCCGCTCCTCGTGTTCGCCGAAGCATACAACAAACTCATCGTCGATCGGTCGGGTTTTATAAACGGCGTGCCGGACGTCAGCGGAATCGATGCGGTCAATAACATCCGCGCGTACGTCGACCGAAAGCTCTACGTGCACAACCTCGGTCACGCGGCTGCAGCGTATCTCGGGAACCGGATTGCGCCCGAGACACGCGCACTCGCCGATGTTCTTCGGTTCGATGAGGTGCAATCTACCACGTCACGCGCGATGTCCGAGGCGGCCGACGCGATCAGCTCGGAGTACCCGGCCGAACTCTCGCGCGAGGCGCTCACCGATCATATTGAGGATCTGTTACGACGATTCTCGAACGCCGCACTCGGTGACACGGTGTACCGCGTCGGCCGGGACGTACCCCGCAAGATAGCGAAGTCGGACCGCATAACCGGCGCCGCTCTCCTGTGCGCGCGTCACGGAAAGCCGTTTGAGGCGATCACCGGCGTTTTTCACGCTGCGCTTGCCTTCGGCGCGTGCGACGACGACGGCAACGCGTACGCCGACGACGAGCAGTTTCGGTCGGTCGCGGTACCGAAAGGAGCGGAGTACGTCGTGCGAAACGTCGTCGGGCTGTCCACGAGCGACCACCTAGAAGACACCGTCGCGAAACGTTTTCTTGGGTACGATCGCCCATAGGTTGAGTCCGATCGAATCAGCTTCAAAGGGGTATTGATTTTTCGATCGATTCCGTTTATAGTAAATTCCTACGTCACATTCACAGAAGCACGTAAATCTCGGAGATGGAGGACGGATGAGTCACGACATACTGTCAAAGCTGAAACTGCACGGAGACCTCGCGGACCTGCTCGCGAACGTCGAAATAATCGTACCCGAAAGCCGACAACACCTACTCGAAATAACTTTCATGGGCAACGAAAACGACCATGTCGAGGTCGCGTACGAGGTGCCCGGCAAAGGTTTTTTTGTCGAAGTCAACGTAGCTCGGTGCAAGAACGGAGCGGCGGTCAACTACACCGAAGCGTACATGAGGCGCCGCGACCCCGAAGCGATGGTAATCGCCGACGACCGGCCGACCGACAAAACGCGATACGTCGACCGGTACGGAAAAGAGTTCACCGATACGCGCGCGGAGACGTTCGCGTGGCTTAAGGACCAGAAGAAACTCATCGTTTTGCCGTTCATGTCCGGCGACAAGGAAAAAGGCTATCCGACGGTGCTCGTCGCGCCGGCAAACGCTGGGTTTTTCGTGACGGGCCTTGCCGACCTGCAAGGGTTTATCCCGGCCGGCGAGCTTACGGCGGATTTTGAGCCGGTCGCAGCGATATACCTCGCTCCGCCGTTCCGGCATACGCATTTTGACGGCAAACAGGTCGTCGTGCACAACCGGCTTGAGAACATGCACGAGCTGTTCTCGTACAACCTCTATCCGGGGCCGAGCGCGAAAAAAGGCGTGTACGGTATTTTGCTCTCGATCGGCGAAAAGGAAGGCTGGACGACGCTTCACTCGTCGGCGGTTCGACTCATTACGCCGTACGACAACCACTACGTCATCATGCACGAAGGTGCGTCGGGTGGCGGAAAGAGCGAAATGACGCAACCGATTCACCGAGAGCCCGATGGGCGCGTCGTGATGGCGACCAACACGATCACCGACGAAAAACTCATGATCGAGCTTCCGGATACATGCATCCTCCAGCCGGTGACCGACGACATGGCTCTCGCGCACCCGAAACTCCAGAATACCAGCGGAAAACTCGTGATCGAGGACGCCGAGGCGGGATGGTTCCTGCGCGTCGACCACCTCAAGACGTACGGCACCGAGCCGTTTCTTGAGAAGCTCACGATCAACCCTCCCGAGCCGCTCATTTTCCTGAACATCGACGGAAAAGTCGACTCGACGCTCTTGATCTGGGAACACACGATGGACGAGCCCGGGAAACCGTGCCCGAACCCACGCGTGATCATGCCGCGCCACTTCATCGAAGACACCGTCAATGAGCCGGTCGAGGTCGACGTCCGCAGCTTCGGCGTCCGCACACCCCCGTGTACGGCCAAAAAGCCGAACTACGGCGTTATCGGCATGATTCACATCCTGCCTCCGGCCTTGGGTTGGCTCTGGAGACTCGTCGCGCCGCGCGGTCACTCGAACCCGAGCATCGTGACGACCGAGGGGCTCTCGAGTGAAGGCGTCGGGTCGTACTGGCCGTTTGCAACCGGAAAGATGGTGACGCAGGCGAACTTGCTGCTCGAGTTGATCCAGAATACTCCTCGTACCCACTACGTCCTGATGCCGAACCAGTACATCGGCGCGTACCACGTCGGCTTCAAACCCGAGTGGATCGTTCGCGAGTACATCGCGCGCCGCGGAAGCGTCAAGTTCCGCCCGGACCAAGTATCAACCTCACGCTGCCCGATTCTCGGCCTCTCTCCGAACTCGCTCCGGGTCAGCGGCCAAGAGATACCGAAAGGGCTACTGCACGTCGAGGACCAAGTCGAGGTCGGTACCGAAGGGTACGACGCGGGCGCAAAAATTCTCGTGGATTTCTTCCAGCAGGAACTCAAGCAGTTCTACACGCCGGAGTTGATACCGCTCGGCAAGAAGATCATCGATATCTGTATGAGCAACGGAACGGTCGAGGACTATCAGGCGGTTCTCGACTTATAGACTCACAAAAGCGATACCTTTGTTTCAACGGCGCCCCTCTTGGGGCGCCTTTTTTGTGTGCGGCGTCTCTGTCCGACGGTCTCTGTCCGCTGTTTAAGAAGATTGACAGCTCATCGGACCGTCGGTACAGTGGTTTCACGCGATGCGTGTCAATGTTTTTGAGATCAACCACGGTGATTGCCCGTACCTTCCCGACCGAACGTGGGTAACCAATACCTTTCAACTCTCGCGCATAGATGAACGGATATACGAGAATCTGCTGAGTCACGGGTGGAGGAGGAGTGGGGACACGTTTTACCTGAACGCTTGCCCGGGCTGCACCGCGTGTCTCCCGATCAGAATCCCAACGCACCGGTTCGTCGCGAGAAAGTCGCAACGCAGAGTCATCCGCCGCAACGCCGACGTCGTGTGCACGCGACGCCGCACCGAGTTCACCGATGAGGCGTATGACCTTTACCGCGCTTACTGCGACGCGCGCCACGGTCCCCACGATATCATCGGCCCCAAACAGTTTGCGACGTTCCTTGTCGAGTCGCCCGTTCGCGCGGAGATGATGGAGTACCGGGTCGCCGGCCGCCTGATCGGAGTCGGATGGATCGATCTTCTCGCCGACGGGATATCGAGTGTGTACTTTGTGTTTGACCCCGCCGAAAGCGCGCGCAGCCTCGGGACGTTCTCCGCGCTCACCGAGATCTCGCTCGCGCGCGAACTCGGGCTGCAGTGGGTCTATCTCGGTTTTTTCGTCGACGGAAGCAGAAAAATGGAGTACAAGGCCCGATTCCGCCCGCACCAGCTGCTCGTGAGCGGGCGGTGGGCGGAACGGATCGAGTAGCGAGTCATGCCGTGCCGAGCGCCGAATCGATGTCGGCGATTATGTCGTCAATGTGCTCGATGCCGATCGAGAGCCGCACCATCTCCGGAGGCAAACCCGCGGCGCGCTGCTGCTCCTCGTCGAGCTGTGAATGCGTCGTGGTAGCCGGATGGATCGCGAG
>PXBQ01000186.1 GCA_003566875.1 Spirochaetaceae bacterium
ATCGAGCTCGACACACGGAGCGTCCAGGAGATCCGCGACTTTGCGCGCCAACGTGCTTTTCCCGGAACAGCTGTTCCCGGTGATGTGGATTCGTGTTGCGGGCGTGAACGTCACTGAGCTGTTCGCCGTCTCATTTTCTTGAGCTGAATAACTTGATCCCGTGCAATTTCGACATCAACTCGAAATGTGCATCGGCCGAGAAAAGCAGAAAATCGCTTTCGATCCCATTTCGAGGTAACGATCAGAATCATGTCGGTCTGTCTCGGATTCTGTCAAGATCGATATCAAGATCGGCTTTCCCAAAATACTTTTTCAAGCCTTTGATTTTTTCTTTTTGAACGAGGTTTTCTAACGCGATTTTTATCACATCGGTTTTTGTGTCGGCATGAGTGAGTCTCATCGCTTCCTCGATCAAGTCTTCCGGCAGATCAAGGGTAGTTCGCATGGTTACGTCTCCGTGTGCATAACGACCAGAGGTTTAATGCGCTGCGACGGTCGGTCGCGCGCCAGATCGTACGAGGTTTGCAGGTTAATCCAGAACTCCGGCGTCGTTTTAAGCGCCTCCGAGAATAGCCATGCCGTCGCCGGCGTGACGCCGCGTTTGCCGCGGAGGATTTCATTGATGCGCTGGACGGGTACGCCCAGGTGTTTGGCAAACGCTACTTGTGTTATCCCGAGCGGGCCGAGAAATTCCTGACTCAGAATGAGACCGGGGTGCGTGGGAATGCGGTTCTCGGGGATCATCGACATGCCTCCTTTGTGTGGTAATCAACCAGCCGGACATCGTGGGCACCGTTGGTGTTCCGAATCGCAACACCAGTATACCGTTTATCGGGGATACCGGGCGAGTGCGCGACCGAACACCGGGCCAACGACCTCCTCCCGGAAAGCCCGGTCGGTACGTCGGCCCGATGCTCGAAGGCCCGGTCCTGAGCCTACACCGCGACGATGCTCACGGCAAACGGAACGAGCGCGAGCAGCGCGAGAAGGCGGCGGCGCGCCGGGATCGGCCGGGAGTCCCACTGGAACAACAGGAAGCAGAGTACGACGTTGATCGCGATGCTCGCGGTGAGCACGATCACCGGCAGGCTTGTCGCGGCCGAGAGGCGTTCGCCGGCGAGAGCGAGCGAGTTGAACGCGCGCATCGCGTGCGTCGCGGGAAGGATCGACGCGCCGGCGCGGAGTCCGTCGGGAAGTAGCTGCTCCGGGACCATCAGTCCTCCGAGCATGACCGACGGAACGTAGATCGCCTGTGCGATCAGCGTACCGTTCCGCGCGGAGTTTGCGATGATCCCGATCAACACCCCAAGCGTCGCGAAGCAGAGCGCGGTTAACGCGAACACACCGACGAACGCAAACCATCGAGTCGGGAGTACTCCGCCGTACAACAGGCTGCTCGCGACCGTGAGGACCGCCGACGTGATCGCCATGTGGATCACCATTCCGATGATCGGGATCGTGATGAGCGCGGTCGCGGGCACGCCGTTCACGCGGAAGCTCCGGAGGATTCCGCCTTCGCGGTTTCCGATCAACGTGAACGGTATCGTCATGAGCGTTCCGGACATGATCGCGAACAGGATCATCCCCGGGACCATGATGTTCAGGAAGTCCGGGTTTATCCGCGGCATGAACATCCCGATCATCAGGAAGAACCCGATCGGGAAGAGGTAGTTCATCAGCATCAGCGACTTGTCGCGGACGCCCGCTTTCAGATCGTACGATAAATGTGAGACGTATCCTGTCATTTTTGTGTCCTCCCCGTGATTTCGATGAATCTCTCTTCAAGCGTCGGTCGCTCGACCCGGAGGTCGACGAGCTCGTCGTTCCGCTTTTCGAGCAGCGCGAGCAGCGCGGTCACCGAGCGCGACGGATTCTCGGACGAGTACTGCGCGTAGCCGTCCTTCAGCGCGATCAGCGTCGCTTCGGGCAGCTCGGGCGCGACGTGTGCGAACGTGCCGTTCGCCGACGAGACCGAAATCCTCGTGCGCTTGTCTCCCGCGGCCGTGATCCGGCTCGGCGTCCCGACGACCCCGAGCCTCCCGGCGACGATGATCGCGATCTCGTCGCAGAGTTTCTCCGCCTCCGCCATGTCGTGCGTCGCGAGCACGATCGTCTTGCCCGCGTCTTTCAGCTCGAGCATCATCGCGTGAAGCTCCATTCGCGACTCGACGTCGAGCCCCGCGGTCGGCTCGTCGAGGAACACGATCTCGGGATCATGCGCGACGGCGAGCGCGAGCGCGAGCCGCCTTTTCTGGCCGACCGAGAGATTACCGAACTGATCGTCGGCCTTTTCGGTGAGACCGAATCGGTCGAGGATCGCGTACTCGGGCGTGCGGCCGTGGTACCGGCTAAAGAACGCGAGCGCCTCTTTCGCGGTCATCGTCTCGGGCAGCCCCGACGTCTGGAGTTGAACGCCGATCGCGTTCCAGAGTCGACGCGGGTGCGCGGTCGGATCGATTCCCATCACGCGGATCTCGCCGCGGTCGGGCTTTCGCAGTCCCTCGATACACTCGAGCGTCGTCGTCTTCCCGGCGCCGTTCGGCCCGAGCAGCCCGAAGATCATCCCGTGCGGGACGACGAACGATAGCGCGTCGACCGCGACCGTGTCGCCGTACGCCTTCGAGACGTCCTTCAATTCCAGAGCATTTTCGCTTTTCATTTTCTCCCCCGTTATTTGGTTCCACCGCCAGGGTCCGACTCGGGTGCCGGCTTGTTATCCGGGTCGGAGTATGCGGCCCATATATAGAACGCCTCACCGGCGTTTTTCAGGAACGTGAGAATCGTGTCGTCGGACACCTCGCCGAGTGCGCCCGAGTTCACGAGCATCGCGAGACCGTGCGTGAAGATCCACGTGTACCGGATCAATGCCTCCTGCCGCGTGGGCGAGATGTCCGATAACGCCTTGCTTTCGTCGCTGTTCTCGCCGAACTCGGAGAAAAACAAATCTTTCATGCCGTTCAAATCCCCCGACGCGATCGGATCCGGCCGATCGAGAAACAAAAACCTGAATAAATTGCGCTCATCGCGCGCAAAAACGATGTATCCGAACGCGAGGTTCAGAAGCGCGAACTCGGTGTACGTCCGGTGCTGGAACTCGCGAAGGTACACGCGCGTCTTGGCCCGGAGATCCTTCTC
>PXBQ01000439.1 GCA_003566875.1 Spirochaetaceae bacterium
AGTACGGTTTCGACGGTCTTCGGCTCGACGCGGTGCACGCGATCAAGGATCCCTCGCCGACCCACATCCTCACCGAACTCGCGCGGACTGTGCGCGAGCAGATCGCCCCCCAACGGCAGGTCCACCTCGTGCTCGAAAACGACGATAACGCCGCGCGGTTTCTCGGTGCTGCTCCGGACGCGTACACGGCGCAGTGGAACGACGACATTCACCATACGTTCCACGTCCTGCTCACCGGCGAGAGACACGGCTACTACCGGAACTACGCCGAACACCCCGAGGCCGACTTGATCACCGCGTTGACCTCGGGGTACGTGTATCAGGGTCAACCGACCGCGGACGGATCGCCGCGTGGTGAGCCGAGCGGGCACCTCGCGCCAACTCGCTTCGTCGCGTTTCTTCAGAACCACGACCAGATCGGAAACCGCGCGTTCGGAGAACGGCTCACGACTCTCTCGTCGACCGAAGCGCTCCGCGCGGCGATCGCGGTGCAGCTCTTGATCCCGCAGATTCCGTTGATCTTCATGGGCGAACCGTGGGGTTGCACCGAACCGTTTCAGTTCTTCTGCGACTTCGACGAAAACCTCGCACGCGCCGTGAAGGACGGCCGACGCAGAGAGTTCGGTCTGGACGATCTGCCGGACCCGACCGCGCGCGAGACCGTCGAGCGCAGCCGTCCGCGCGTACCCGGTATTTCGTCCGTGACGGGCCGCCCGGCCGACTCATGGCGCGGCTTCTACGCCGATCTGTTGGCGACGAGGACGCACCACCTTGTTCCGATGCTCGCCTCGATCGAGCCCGGCACCGCGCGCGGAGGGATGTCCGAGGCGGTCGTCGTACGATGGAACCCGGGCTGGATCGTGGTGTTGAATCTCGCGGACCGGCCGCGGCGGTTCCCGAACGAAACACGGTTCGCTGAAAATGCGAAGATTGTGTACTCAACGGATCCCGCAAAGTTTGCTTCGGGTGCCGTGCTGCGCGATGCACCGCCCACCGTCCCGGCGTGGACGGTAATCGCCGCGAAGGAGAACTCATGAGCCGTGTGCCGCCGTACCCCCGCGCCACGTACCGCCTGCAACTCTCGAGTCACTTCACGTTTGAGGACGCGGCGCGGATCGTACCGTACCTCTCGCGGCTCGGAATCAGCCACGTGTACGCTTCGCCGATTCTCGCTGCGCGCGCCGGGTCTACACACGGGTACGACATCGTCGACCACAATCGATTGAACCCGGAGTTCGGCGGCGAAGAGGGTTTTGCGCGCCTCGTCGAGACTCTGCATCGAAACGAGATGGGACTCATCATCGATTTTGTCCCGAATCACATGGGTGTCGGGTACTCCGACAATGCGTGGTGGCTCAACGTGCTCGAGTGGGGGCGGAACTCACCGTACGCGTCGTTCTTCGATATCGATTGGAGTCCGTCGGAGCAGTCGCTGCGCGGCAAGGTACTTCTCCCGGTACTCGGCGCGCAGTACGGGACCGTACTCGAAAACGGGGAGCTGTCGCTCGCGTTCGACCGCGACTCGGGCTCGTTTGCGGTGCATTACTACGAACACCGCTTTCCAGTCTCGCCGGCGCATTACGGTTCGGCCCTCGACAAGATCTTGCCGATCGCCGATGCTCCGAGCGAGACGGTCTCCGGACTCCGGGAGTTGGGCCGTGAGTTTCAAAAGCTCGGAACCGGCGCGAGATCGGCGCGCCGCATGGCGTTGACGATTCGCCGGAGCGACGAACTTCGCGCGCGGCTTTCGGACACCGTGACGCACCAGCCGGACGTCGCGGCTGCGATCGACCGGGCGTGCGAGGCGATTGATACGGACTTTCTGCACAGCCTGCTCGAGCGGCAATCGTACCGGCTTGGATACTGGAGACTCGCGGCGAACGAGATCAACTACCGTCGATTCTTCGATATCAACGATCTAGCGGCGATCCGGATGGAGAGCCCTGATGTCTTCGAGATCACGCACCAACTCCTGTTGACTCTGATCGCAAACGGTTCGATTCAAGGTATACGGCTCGACCATATCGACGGCTTACTCGATCCAAGCGCGTATCTCTCCCGTTTTCAGGAAGCCGCCGCGTATCGGCTTCTCGAAGCGCGCAATCGGCCGCAGACCAAGCTCCGCGTATCTCTCGACCAACCGTTCTACGTTCTCGTAGAGAAGATCCTTGCGCACCACGAGCGGCTGCGCGAGAACTGGGAGGTGAGCGGCACGACCGGCTACGACTTCATGCGCGACGTCGGAGAACTGCTCACGGATCCTGCCGGTGAGGAACCCTTGACCGAGGCGTACGAGCGATTCATCGGCAGACCGCGCGAGTTCTCCGAAACGGTTCTCAACGCGAAGTACCGGACTATGCACGACACGCTCGCGAGTGAGCTGAACGTGCTCGCAAACCGGATGAGCCGCCTCGCGAAAAGCAGCCGCCGGACACGCGACTTCTCGCGACTCGCGATCCGGTCCGCGCTTATGGACATCGTCGCGCGGTTTCCGGTCTATCGCAGCTACGCCGATGCCGATGGTGTTTCGGACGAAGGGCGGCGTGATATCGAGTGGGCGGTCGCGACCGCGAAGAAAGCCGCACGAACGGTCGACACAACACCGTACGACTTCGTTCAAGCGATTCTCACGACCGACCTCGTCAAGCAGTACCCGGGCGAGTTTCGACGTCGAGAGGTCGTCGAGCTCGCCATGAAGGTTCAGCAGTTCACGGCGCCGGTGATGGCAAAATCGTTCGAAGACACCGCGTTTTACCGCGACGGTCGCTTCATCGCGCGAAACGAGGTCGGCGCGGACCCGGAACGGTTCTACGGTTCACCGCAAGCGTTTCACTACGGAAACCGCGACAGGCTCAAGACCCACCCGTTCTCGATGATCACAACCGCGACTCACGACCACAAACGTGGCGAAGATACGCGCGCGCGGTTGTACGTCATCAGCGAGATCGCCGCCGAGTGGGACGAGTGGGTCAGCAAGATCGCCGAGTTTACGGCGAGCACCGACGGCGCCGAGAACGACCAACCGACAGCGGGCGACCGGTACATCGTGCTTCAAACGCTGGTCGGAACGTGGCCGCTCACGATGCGCGCGCCGGATTACGACGGCATCGACGGCTACACCGAAAGGATC
>PXBQ01000296.1 GCA_003566875.1 Spirochaetaceae bacterium
GCATTCTGACAGCACGAATACTGCACATGATGAAACTGCAGGTTCAGGGCAAAGACCTCGCGGTATTCGCCATTCTGCCATGCCGCTTCATGATCATGGGCAATTTGATTCAATTTGTTGACGATATCTGATGAGACGGCCAGCTTCGTCCGCTCGGCCGCTGCCGTTTCCAACACCATGCGAATGTCGTACAGCGCGTCCACTTCGTCGGGCGTGTAGCGGATCACTTCAACGCCCTTGTTGGGCATGTGAACCAGCAGCTTTCGGCTTTCCAGCGCGGAAAACGCGGCCCGCGTTGCGTGGCGGCTGACATTGTAACGCTCCATTATGCGGTCTTCGATCAGCCGCGTTCCGGGCGGATAGACACCGAAAACAATGTCCTCTTCGATCTGTTTCTCAAGCGCGTCTGCCAAGGCCTGACTCCGTCGACATGCCATGTGTTCGACTACTCTAAAACATCGCTCGAAGTTCCGCAACGAAATCATCGCCTAAATTATCGATAATTTAATTGACAAAACCTGACGCGCAGTGATAGCGGTGACAGCTATCAGTCATTTCATGCGGTCAGGGAGGGCCAACGAATGAAGAAGCTACTTGGACTACTGGGGACCACGGCCTTGAGCGCGATGATCGCGACAAGCGCGCTTGCTTTCGACCCGACGCCCGGTCGCCCGTATGACGGCACGACACTGCGGGCGTTGATTGTCACATCCAGCCAGTTTTCGGCGCAGGAAGCCCGCTTTGACCGCTTCACCGAGGCGACAGGGATCACTGTGCAGGCCGATTACGTCCCGTTCCCCAACATGCTTGAAGCGCTGACCGCCGAGATGGTCGGGGGCGCAGGCTATGACCTGGTCACCGTTATGGATGCCTGGGTGCAGTCCATGGATATGCTGCTGCGTCCGATCGATGCGATTGCCGAGCGCCCGGATGTCAACCTTGACAACTTCCCCGGCGTTCACCGCACCCGCGGCTATATAGGCGACGAGCTGCGTGGCCTGCCTGTGCGGGGCCATGTCCAGCTTCTGTTTTACCGCAAGGACTTGCTGGAACAGGCAGGCGTCGATGTGCCGACCACATGGGATGAGGTTGTGACGGCCTCCCAGGCGATCCGCGAGGCAACCGGCACAGCAGGGATTGCGCTGCCCTATGGGCGCAACAATGGCCAGAACCTGATGGTGTGGTACAACCTGCTATGGGGTCATGGTGGGGATGTGTTCAATGATGATGGCAGCCCGGCCTTCAACTCGGACGCAGGCGTCGCTGCGACTGAGCAATACATCGGCTTCCTGCGCGAGCATGGGATTGTCCCTGAGGGTTCGGGTGGCTTTACCGAACAAGACGCGGTCAACAGCTTCAAGCAGGGCAATTCTGCCATGCTGCCGGTCTGGTGGTGGGTGCGCTCGCAACTGATCGACCCGTCGCAATCGGTGGTCGAGGCTGACCAGCTTGGCTATGCTGGCATGCCCATGGTGGCAGGTAGCGCGCCGACCTCTTACGCGAATACATGGATTTATGGGGTCACGGCGGAAAGCCGAAACGCCGATGCTGCGATGGAGTTTCTGGCCTTCGTGACCGATCCGGCGCTCGAGCGCGAGATTCTGCTTGATCCCGAATTGCAGGAAGTGGTCTCAGTCCATCTGTCCAACCTGCGCGACCCTGACGTGAATGCGCGCTGGGGCGGGATGCATCTGGCCGCCGCCGATGCGGCCGAAAGCGCACCGGTGATCCCGTTTGGCGAAAACTGGCCGCGCATCGTGGAAATCCTGGAAACCGCGATGTCCAGCCTTGCTTCGGGCGACTCGACAGATGTGCGCGCCACTCTGGATCGCGCTGCAAGTCAGGTCGCAGCCCTTCGCTAGGCGTTTTCCGGGCGGGCAGTCTTAGCAGGCCGCTGAAAAAGGTTCTTGAGAAGCAATACTCGTCGACCTCGTCGATGCCGGACGCGAACGTTTTCCATCAGTTCGACGAGAGCACGTGAAAAACCCGCCTTTTCTGACACAAGCGTAGCGTCGGCGGACTTTTTCAGCGGCCTGTTAGCGCTGCCCGCCCGTTCTCTTTCCCCTCAAAAGGACCCGCAATGCGTGATCGCGGCCTGCCCTTCGTGCTGATGGCCCCAGCCTTTCTGATCGTGCTGGCCACCACGCTTTACCCGCTCTCTTATTCGCTGATCACGTCGTTTCGCGAATGGCGGCTGACGCGACAGCGCCGTCCGGGCGATTTTGTTGGCATCGACAATTACACCGGCGCCTTCACCAATCACGAGTTTCTCAGTTCGCTCTGGGTGACGACAGTTTTCGTGACCATCAGCGTGGTCGCGACTGTTGTTCTGGCCATGGCGCTGGCGCTTTTGCTGCGCCGCACAGGGCGGTTGCACACTTTTGTGCGGATCATCCTGATCCTGCCCTTTGCCATGAGCCCTGCGCTGATCGGGGTCAGCTTCCGCTTCATGTTCAATCCGGAATTCGGTGTTCTGGCGCAGGGTTTGGGGGCCATCTTTCCGTTTCTGAAAGGTGTCGCATGGCTCGCCGATCCGCGCTTTGCCATGGGAATTCTGATAGTCACCGATGTCTGGCACTGGGTGCCTTACATGACCTTCATGTGCTTGGGCGGCCTGACCGCTGTGCCGCGCGAAACAGAAGAAGCCGCGCGTATTGATGGGGCGTCAGGTTTTCGCATCCTGTGGGAGATCATCCTGCCTCAGATGCGCGGTGTGCTGGTGGTTGTGGCAATCCTGAAAACCATCTTCGCGCTCAAGATGTTTGACCAGGTTGTAACCCTGACCGGGGGCGGCCCAGGAGCATCGACCGAAACACTGGCCTATTTCGTCTTCAAGGTGGGCTTTCACTGGTTCGACATGGGCCAGGCATCCGCCATGGCCTGGATCCTCACCGCCATCATGATGGTGATCTCGATCTGGTATGTCCGCCTGCTGATGAGCGAACGCAAACTGGTGACAGCATGAAAAAGCAGCTATTCTGGTGGGGCGAGCGGGCGCTCCTGGTCTTTGTCGCGGTGGTCGCACTGTTTCCGATCCTGTGGATGTTCCTGACCGCGTTCAAACAGCCCCTAGATGCCTATCGCGTGTCCATCTTCTTCACGCCCACATTCAACAACTTCAAAGC
>PXBQ01000281.1 GCA_003566875.1 Spirochaetaceae bacterium
CGTTGCCCGACGTAAACGCCGGAATTTTCGACGCAGAGATCAACAGAATCTCCGGAATGGAAGAACACTATCCCAATCTGCGCCGAGTTCCGGAGCCGAACATGGTGATGGAGTTTGTCGCGTTCTCTAAACGCTCGATCCAAATCGACGATTGGGGGAGCCTCCGGGGTTTGGACATCGGCGTTGTACGGGGATGGAGGATACTCGAGGACAGTATCGCTGAGTTTCCGTATGTCGCGCGCGTGCCGACCGAAGAGCAGCTCTTCAACATGCTCCGGCTCGACCGCATCGACGTCGCGCTCTACTCCAAGCTGACAGGGTACGCGGTGCTCCAGGAGATGGGGATAGAAGGGATAAGACACCTTACCCCGCCTTTGGCCACGCGGGAGATGTATCTTTACGTGCACGTCAAACACGACGGGCTACGCGAAGCCTTGGCGTCGACGCTGCGCGAGATCAAAACCGACGGAACATACGAGGTTATCGTTTCGGATATACTCGCACAATACAACGTGATTTGGGAGTAAATGTCGGACATGGTGCTTCTTTCGTGGCGACGCTCTATCGGCATGCGGTTTTCGATACTGGCAATGGCGCTCGTGCTCCTGATACCGGGCGTTTTTGTTGCTATCGAGTCTTGGCTCATTTTTCGGCAGGAGAGATCGCGCCTCGATCGGGAGATCGTCCAGATTCAACAGAGCCATGTACCCTCGATTGTCTCGAGCCTCTGGTTGACCGACTTTCGACTCGTCCAGGAACAGGTCGATGCGATCGCCCGTTTTCCGCTCATTGCTCGTGTCGAGGTCGAAACCGATCAAGGCCGCCGGTTTACCGCCGGCGTGGACGATGTGGACGGAATGAGCAAACTCAGGGAAACGATCACGTACTCCCACCGCGACAGCGAGATCGAAATCGGTTCACTCGTGTTGTTCGTGAACGAGCAAAGGATCCGGGAAACGGCGCTCGAACAGGCGTTCTTCTCGTTGGCCGTTCACCTCTTTGTCGCGCTCATCGTTTCGATAATGATCGTCGTCCTGTTTCGGTTGTTGGTCGCCCGGCACCTCGAGCAGCTCTCGCATTTTGTGGAATCCGATGCCGGCAGCGACCTGAACACGCCGTTTGTGCTGCAGCGGCCTGACGCGTACGATGACGAGTTGAGCCGTCTCGTCGGCGTGATCAATACGATGCGCAGAACGGCACAACAAGATCTGCGCGAACGCGAGATTCTCAACGCGGAGGTTCAGCATCGCGTCAAGAATACGATGCATACGATGGTCAGTTTGCTCTCGTTGCAGGCGCATACGGTCAACAATCCGGACGCGGCCGCCGCGTTGAACGACGCCGGGAGCCGGTTCAAAAGTATGGAGGTCCTGTACGATCAACTCTACCGGACCGAGAAGCACGACCAAAGCTCGTTGAAAGTGTACTTGACGAACTTGATCGACGAGCTCGTTCGTTTGTTTCCGACGCGTGATCTGATTGAGGTGACGACCGAGATAGACGATTTTCGGCTCGACACAAAACGCCTCACGTCGCTCGGGATCATAACAAACGAGTTAGTCACCAACTCGATGAAGTACGCGTTCGAGGGTCGGGAACAGGGGCGGCTTTTCGTCGGTGTCAAACGCGTCGATACTCGCGTAACCGTCATCGTCAGAGACGATGGGCCGGGGTTTCCGGTGACGTTCAACACCGACGGGGCTACGAGTTTCGGCATGTCGATGGTGACGGCGCTCGTGCAGCAACTCGACGGCACGGTCCGTTTCGAGAGCTCAGGCGGAGCACGAACGGTGCTCGAGTTCGATGTTTAGGGCATGCGTTTTGTGCCCGAGATGGGTGAAGTATTCCGCCTTCAGCCTCACGCAGAAAACGATACCCGGTATTCCCAATTGTTCCACCGAGCATTAAGGCATATACTTTCACCATGGCGGAGCGCAAGTCTTACGACAGGCGGATCACCGGCCTTTCTGAGCCGGAAATTCTATCATTACGGCAAGACGCCGATTAACAGGCCGAGAAACCCTGCACCGAAAGTATAAACTCAAGAACTCCTGCGTGACACGACTCGGCATCGGCCCACCGGGCGTCTCGATCCTGATGCGGCGCTCGCTTTTTCCGATCGCGTACCTCCGGTTACGCGTTACCGGTACAACGCAACCCGATAAATGTTCAGATCGGAGTCGAAATCGGCGAAGCCCGCGACGAGCGCAATACTCGTCAGAGATTGCGGGCGCAATCGAGACGCGCGCGTGCTTACGCCTTGGAAATCCTCCCACGGTACTCGAATGATGCCGGCCGACGAAATACGGTCTCCGACTGTATGGACGGGAGCACGATAGTAACTCCACGGTAGAGCGTTATCGCGCGTTCGCACAAAAACGTAGTAGCTCCCGCCGGGAGGCGCGCCAAGGGTCACCTCTACACCTCGGTATACCGAGCCGTCGAACGGCCCTTTTTCGTGCTCGAGTCGCGCTTGGATGAACCCTCCGCCTCGCGTAACGACGGTGCCGGCCAAGCGCAACGCATCCCCTTCTGAAGTCCGGACAAGAACGGGCGAATCGAGATCCGACCGGCCGCCCATGACACGATCGGTGAACGCGACCCATCGCCACCCCGCGGTCTGGTACAGACCGGACGGAAAATCCGCGAGCACGAGGTTCTCAGCGGCGAGCGGCATAGCAAAAAAGACAAGCACGAACGGTAGCAGCTTCATGGCAGAAAGATACTCACCGAATGCCGCCCCACCAAATCTTTTCTCCGGGCCATCGAACGGCTGCGCAAAGCTGCGTCGACGATCACCGACTGCGTTCGGCCCCGACCGATACCCCGCCCTACTCCGTGAGCTCGAGAGAAGCCTCGACCTGTTCGCGGGTGAGAAGCGCATCGCGCATCTCGTTCCGCGCGTAGAGCTCGAGCTGATCGCCGCAGTGAGGGTTGCCCGGCTTGCCGGCGTTGCCGTACGTCAGAAGTACCCGTGCGCGGACCGGTGCGCCGAACTCGACGGCGAACACGAAACTGTCGCCCTGGATAACGGGCACAGTCTTTCCACCGGACGAGGGCTCAGCCGGTGCAAGCACACGCACGGTATCGAATCCGGGCCCACCGCGCGCCGGCAGATCGA
>PXBQ01000046.1 GCA_003566875.1 Spirochaetaceae bacterium
CTCGAGTTCCTTCGGAGAGTACTCCTGCAATACCTTGGCAAACTCGCGCGCCGCCTCGGTCGGAAGCGTCGGAAGGTGTTCGAGGATGTCTTGAAGCGCGTACGGGAGACGGAGTTCACCCAGGAGAGACAAAGCGTCGATCCGGACGCGGTGCGGATAGTTCTCGCGTCCCGACGTGACGATTCGTAGCGAGTCGTTCAGTACGATCGCGGGTGAGAGTTTCATCACGGCCGCTGTGAGGCGGTCACGCTCCGGGAAATCGGGGTCGTGCAGCGCGTCGAGCAACGACGCGCCGTACACGTGATCGCGACTGCTCGGTATCGCGTCGAGGACGGCGCGAAGCAGGTCGGCGTGTTCGCGACGCCGCTTGATTTCATTTGCCAGGAGTCGATGCGCCGCGTCGGGACCACGCGCGCTGATGCACTGCGCCGTCGCCGTGTAGAGTTCGATGTACGACTGCGTGACTCCGTCCTGGAGGCGGAACACTCGCTCGGCAAGCTCGGTAATCAGCTCCGCCGGCCCGTGGTGAGAGAGAATCTCGGCTGCGACGAGTAACGGGGCCGTTTCCGTTTGGCGCTGCAACGCCGAGAGGAAATCCACGACGTTGACTTCCACCGCGTTTGTCAGCAGCGACCGGACGCGGTTGAGCGCGTCAAGATCGGCAAAGTCAACCGAGAGGAAGAGGTTTTCGAGACGACCGGACTTCACGAGGAAACGTGCGGCTGCGAGCCGCAGCTCCAAATCGTCCCCCGCGAGCAGCTCGATCGCCGCGTTCTCGTCGTCGTCGTTGGTCGGGTCGAGCAGCTCGACGACGTGGATGACCTCCTCCGGTTGAAGATCTTTTGCGTTGAGCGTGTAGAGGTCTTTTAGGTCCGCCGATATCCGATCGCGCGCGGCTTTTCTCACTTCGAAGACCGGATCGTGAAGAAACAGATCGATGAGTCGATCGTAGAGCTTGATCCTATCGGTCGCTCGTAGTTCCGCGGCAACGGTGCGGCGGACGAGAGCGTGTGGATCGGCCAATGTGTCCCACAAGGCGCGCTCGCTGCGTTCGTCTTCGTCGTGGACCAGGATTTTGACCGCGAAGTATCGCGCGGGCCACTCGGGATCGCCGGTCATCTCACGGATCTCGTCGATACGGTTGGAAAAAAAGTCACGGGCCACGGCGCCGTCGAACTCTTCACCGCGCCCCGAAAGAGCGAGTTTTCTGAGAACAAGAAAGTCGTCGTGTTCATCGAGGTACTCGTGCAGTGCGCGCGAGAGGCGCTTATTCTTCAGGGCCGAGAGGAAACACGCAAACAGACCTTTTTCGGTCGCGTACGCGAGGACACGACGGAAGTCGGCCGGACGCTCCTTCGCTGCGAGCCGTTCGGACCAGAGCCGGTCGAGGCCGAGGTTGGTGATCAGCCTGAGATCGTGTTTTTTGGCGATTTTTTCGAGAGTCCGTGAACGGCGAAGAAGTTGTTTCGGTGCAAAGAAATCCTCCACGCGTTGATCTCCGGGGATCGCGACGAACGCGTGTACACGCCGGATAAAAACCAACCGGCGGATGACCGTCACGATGCCCGCGGCGATCAACAGCCCGACGACCCCGCCGGATACGCCGAGTGCAAGTACCGGCAACTCATATATGAACTCGAGAACTGCGTCCATGTCTGCCTCTCTCTCGCGACTATCTACGCGCTCTGTTTGTCGATACCGATGACGTTGAAGATCTTGATCGGCTTTTTCTTTCCTTTGACTTCAACGGGTTTTCGTTCATCCAGCTTGAATCGATTGCCAAGGTGCAACCGGGTATTCTCGGTGATAATGATCTCACCCGCGACCGCAACACCTTCGAGTCGCGCGGCTACGTTGACCGTGTCGCCGATCTCGGTGAAATCCATCCGGCGGGACCCGCCGAGGTTCCCTGCGACAACCGGTCCGGTATGCATGCCGATCTGGATTCGGAGGTGTTCGGCTTCTCCACGGAAGAACGTTCTCCGCGGAGAGTTGACGAGCGTCTGTAGCTCGAGCGCGCACGTCACAGCGTGTACGGTGTCCTCTTCGCCTGCGTCCACGGGCACGCCGAACACCGCCATAATGCAGTCGCCGATGTACTTGTCGAGGTATCCGCGGTGTTTGCGGATAATCGGTTCGGCTTCCTCGAAAAACTCATTCAGAATCTTGACGATCGACGCCGGGTCTTTCCCTTCCGAAAAGTTCGTGTATCCGGCAATGTCCGCGAAGAACACAGTCGCGTTGCGCGCGCCGCCGCCGGGCTTGACGAGATCGGGGTTTTCCACGAGCAGCTTCACGATGTCTTCAGACAGGTACGATGAGAACATGTCCTTGATAAGCCGACGTTCCTCGCTGACGACCTTCATCTCCTGCTTGAGACGGCTTTCGGCTGTCTGGTCGGTGAAAATCAACGTGAGTCCTTCGTGTCGGCCCCGTTTCCCCTGGAGCGGAGCTATGTTCAACGAATAGTCGATGTCTATCTCGTCGGTCTTGTAAATACCTTCCAACCCGAGCACCGTTTGGCCGTTTTGTTCGACTGTATCGATCGTTTTGAACACGTCTTTCGTGAGACCTTTGCCGAAAATGTCCCTGAGCGTACGGCCGACTCGCGCCTCGTCGAGCGCAAAACGTTCAGCCGCGGCACGATTGAAGTAGTGTACGCGTCCCGACTCGTCGGTCGTGACGAGAAGATTCGTCATCGAGCTGAAGACGTTTTCCTGATATCTTTGGAGCTCCTCGATCTGGCGTGCGTGGTCCTGAAGCTCGCGGTATAGCTGCGCATTGTTGAGAACTCCGGCGGCGATCCGCGCGAGGCTGTCGAGAAATTGAAGACGCGCGCGCCCGTAGAACCGCTCTTCGCGCGAGTTGACGACCAGGACGCCGAGAAGGCTGCGTTCGGTGACGAGCGGCAGCGCGACCCCCGACGCGCTGTTCGAGTCGAGCAAGAGTTCGAGGAATGGGCTTTTCTTCCGCTCGAGCAGAACAACGCTCTCTTCAGACTCCTCGAGAAACTCAACGAGATCGCCGTCCGGCGAAAGCTCCTTCGGCGAATCGAGCCGTCCTCTTCGATACGAGAGCTTGAAAGAGACCTTTTCGGCGTGGTCGGTACGCAGATA
>PXBQ01000317.1 GCA_003566875.1 Spirochaetaceae bacterium
TCGATATCCCGAGATGGGCATCGGCGTCGCGGGCTTCCCCGAGGGACACCCCGCCACGCCGAACCGGCTGACCGAGATCGAGTACCTCAAAGCGAAGGTCGACGCGGGAGCCGACTACATCTGCACGCAGCTGTTCTTCGACAACCGTGACTTTCTCGACTTCCGCGAACGCTGCGAGCTCGCGGGCATCACCGTGCCGATCGTCGCCGGGATCATGCCGATAACCTCGCGCTCGGGTATGACGCGGATGGCCGAGTTGGCCGCGGGTTCGCGTTTTCCCGCGCGGCTGCTCAAAGCGGTCGAGCGCGCCGAGACCGATGAGTATGTCGAGAACGTCGGCGTGCACTGGGCGACCGAACAGGTGATGGAACTCATCGATGCGGACGTCGCGGGCATACACTTTTATACGCTAAACAAGTCCGACGCGACGCGCCGAATCTACGAGTACCTTGGCGTGACCGACTCGAGCCGCCTCGCCGCGGTTCCGTCGTGACCCGGAATTGCGCGAACCGCGGAGTTCGGCTATTCTGGGTCTACGATGACTACCGAACAGATTCTCGCTGAGAAGCTCATCGCCGCCAAATGGACAGTCGCCGTGGCCGAGTCGTGCACCGGAGGTGGGCTCGGTGCGAGAATCACCGCGTTTCCCGGGAGTTCGGCGTACTTCACGGGTGGTGTCATCTCGTACTCGAATGCGATCAAAACCGAATGGCTCGGGGTCGAAGCGTCGATGATCGAGCGCGACGGTGCGGTGAGCGAATCCGTCGCGACGGCGATGGCCGACGGCGTACGCGTGCGAATGAAAAGCGACCTTGGCGTCGGCATCACCGGCGTCGCCGGGCCCGACGGCGGGACTCCTTCGAAACCGGTCGGGTTGGTCTTCATCGCGGTGTCGAGACACGGTTCGATCGACGTGCGCCGGTGCCTCTTCACGGGCGACCGCGCCGCGGTTCGGGCGACTGCCGTGGAGACCGCGCTGCAGATGCTCGTAGGCGCCGTCGAGTCGTTTTGCCCTGCCAAACAAGGTATTTGACGTTTCGCGCACCCTACCGTACACTCTCCAATGACGTAACTCATGAATTCACGCAAGACGCTCGCCGTCATTTCGATATTGGTTATCGCCGCGGTATTTTTGGTCGCCGTCGGCGTCGAATCGATCACGTTCAGTCCCGGTTTTCGCGTTCTGGTCGACGAGGCCCAGACCGAACCGGTTGAGGGCGGGACGCGAGATCTCGAGGCCGTCGGCGAAGGGTATCGGCTGATCGTGCGTATCTTCGTGTTCCTCGCGGGCGCTATCGTCGTCGTCGCGATGTTCGTAAAACCGCTGCGGCGATCCTTGATCAAGTCGGCGATCCTGATCGGTGTCATGCTGATCGTGCTGAGTCTGATCAATCCGCGGTATCCCGATCAGGAGCCCGAGCCGGAGGAGACCGAAAGCGCCGCGAACGATTTGCCGCCGATCGGCGCCGAGGCGCGTCCCGAGGTCGACCCGGATGAAGTGATCACCGATGAGATCTCTCCGGCCGTGACGTTTTTCGTGAGCCTTCTCGTCGTCGGGCTCGCTGGATCCATGGTCGTCGCGCTCGTACGCGCGGCGCGCCGCCGACGCCCACGACCGGGGGTCCGCGAGCTGATTGCCGACGAGGCCGAACGTACGCTCAGCGCGCTCGAGTCGCCGAGCATCTCGTACCCTGACGCGATAACCGAGTGCTATGCGATGATGCAGCGGATCGTGCGCGAGTCGCACGGCGTCGCACGGCGTCCGGCGATGACGCCGCGCGAGTTCATCGATTCGGTTTCATCCGTCGGCGTCCCACGCGACTCGGTCGAGACGCTGACCGAGCTTTTTGAGGCGGTGCGATACGGCGAGCGTACGCCGACCGGGTTCGCGGTGACGCGGGCTCGAAGCGCGTTAAATACCATCGTGGCTGAGTGTCGCTCGCGTCAGGAAGTCCCGTCGTGAAGATCAAAGCGTCGCGGCGGACAGTCGTACTCGCCGTCGTCTCGGCGGTCGTGCTCGGAGCGATCATCGCGGCGTTCGCACTCCAGGATTTTGTCCGCGACTCGATCGTCGTACCCGTGTTTGTACGTCTGCAGTTGATCTTGCTGTACGTGCGAAGCGTTCCTCAGGACGTCCTCTGGTTGATTCTCGTGATCGTCGGGACGTACATCGCGTACCGTGCGTTTCGGTTGCGGCGGCCCGGACCGTCCGCTGCGCGGCTCCGCGGCACCGGGCGCCCCGGTTCGAGCCGCGAATTGCTGAGCTGGACGATTCAGGCACAGCGAAACCCGTATTTCCGAAAACGAATAGCCGGTGTTCTCGCCGCGCAGCTCTGCCGCGCGGCCGGCGTGCCTCCCGGGCGCGCGCGTGCCCGGGAGAGCCTCGAACGCGAAGGCATCGTGATCCCGGATTACGTCGACGAGTATCTCGATTACGACCGAACAAAAACAACCGGCCGGATACTGTTCGGCTTTCGAAAAAAAAACATCGATGCGGAACTGCAGAAGCTCGAACAAGCCGTGACCGCCGTCGAACACGAGGTAGGAGTACATGGAACAGAAAACGGACGTGCCGACGTTTGAGAGCGTGCGGTCGACGTGTGACCGGATCAGCGCCGAGATCGAGCGCGCGATAATCGGAAAGACCGACGTGATCGCGAACGTTCTCGTCGCGTTTCTCGCAGGTGGACATATCCTCTTCGAGGATCTTCCGGGGCTCGGAAAGACGGTGGCCGCGAAGAGTCTCGCGACGGCGCTCGGACTGTCGTTCAAGAGAATACAGTTCACGCCCGATCTTCTTCCCGGGGACATAACCGGAGGATACGTCTACAACCGTAAGGACGAGACGTTTGTCCTGCGCAAAGGACCGATCTTCGCGCATTTCCTGCTCGCCGACGAAATCAACCGCGCGTCGCCGCGCACGCAGTCGGCGTTGCTCGAGGCGATGCAGGAACGCCACGTAACGATCGAAGGAGAGACGATCGACCTCCCGAGCCCGTTCACGGTCGTCGCGACGCAAAATCCAATCGAGTACGAGGGAACTTTCCCGCTTCCCGAGGCGCAGCTCGATCGTTTCATGGTTCGCCTTTCGGTCGGCTACCCATCGGCCGA
>PXBQ01000228.1 GCA_003566875.1 Spirochaetaceae bacterium
GCAGTGACTTCCAACGTGCGACCGCCGACAACGCGGCAAGAGGTGTCGTCGAATCGATGTTCGTGTTGAGGATTTCGAGTTCGACGCGGTCGACTGTAGGAAAAAGCTCGTCGGCAGATGGCGTTTTTCGGCACGGCGACGACTGAATTGTCCCGATGTTCATCGCGGGTTCGATCCCCGCGCTGAGCACGTCTTCGGCACGACGCACGACTTCGGTCGGCACACCCGCCAGCTCGGCGACGTGGATCCCGTACGAATTGTCCGACGGTCCTTCGACAACCTTCTTGAGGAAAACGATTTTACCGTTTTCTTCGACCACGCTCATCGAGAGGTTCATGAGCTCGGGATTCTCTATCGCCGTCAGCTCGTGGAAGTGTGTCGCGAAGAGAGTCCTCGCTCGGACTCGCTCGACCAGATACTCGGTTACCGCCCACGCGATCGCGAGACCGTCCTGAGTACTCGTCCCGCGTCCCACTTCGTCCATGATGACGAGGCTGCGTTCACCGGCGGTACGGAGAATGTACGCGGTCTCGTTCATCTCGACGAGAAACGTCGATTCGCCGCGCGCCAGATTATCCGTTGCGCCGACCCGGCAAAAAATGCGATCGACGACACCGATTCGCGCATCATCCGCCGGAACAAAGCTGCCGGCCTGGGCCATCAGAGCGATCAAGGCCGTCTGCCGGAGAAACGTCGACTTTCCGGCCATGTTAGGGCCGGTGATCATCGCGAATCGCGCCTCGCCGAGCGAGAGCGAGTTGGGAACGAAACCACCGCCTGGAAGGTGCGCCTCGACGACGGGGTGTCGCCCGTTCTCGATGACGAGCTCGGTTCCTGTTGTGAGAGTCGGTCGCGTGTAACCGTGCAGAGTCGCGCACCACGCGAACGACTGGATGCAGTCGATGAACGCGACGTTGTGCGCGATCGTGGAAATAGCGGCCGCCTCGGTTTTCACGGCTTCGCGAAGCTCGAGGAAAAGGATCCGTTCGAGTTCGACGATTCGTTCGGATGCAGAGGCAATCTTGTCCTCGATTTCCGAGAGCTCGGCTGTTGTAAACCGCTCCCCGTTCACGAGCGATTGTCGCCTGATGAAGTCGTCCGGCACGAGATGCTTGTTTGCGTTCGTAACCTCGATGTATCTGCCGAGGATCTTGTTGTACTTGATTTTCAACGAAGAAATGCCCGTTCGGCGACGCGTCTGATCGAGATACTCGTCGAGGACGGTGTGGCTGTTTTGTTTGAGCCGGTGCAGCTCGTCGAGCTCCGCGTTGTAACCGCGACGGATCAGATTGCCCTCGGTGAGGACGGTCGAGGGGAACTCGGCGAGCCCTGCGTCGAGTCTTTCTACGAGCGATAGGATCCTTGCGCGCGCCTCAAGGTCTCCCGCGATCGAGTCTTCGAACCAGCCGGTACGCGTCTCGAGAGCGAGCGAAGATCCGAGCGAATTTTTCAGCGCCAGCACGTCTTTGCCGTGCGCACGGTCCATCGTGCACCGCGACGACAGCCGTTCAAGATCGAGAATACCGGAGAGAATCTCGCGCACCGCGTTCAGGGTGAATTGATCGTGGTACAACTCCGATACGCGTTCGTGACGCCTTTCGATCTCGGAGACGTCGCGCAACGGTGAGAGTACCCAGCGTTTGAGCCGACGAGCGCCAAACGCCGTTTTTGTGTGATCGAGCACCGAGATCAGGCTGAATTCCCGCGAGCCGTCCGAAAGACTCTGGAGCAGCTCGAGGTTTTTTTGCGTCGCTTCGTCGAGTACAAGGTGTGCGGAATCGCGGTACACCTCGAGGTTGCGCACATTCGGCGTCGCATTTCGCGCAGCTTCGGTGACGTACTCGAGAAGGACACCCGCGGCAAAAAGCTCGGGGGCGTCATCGGTGAGCCCGAAGGCTTTAAGGTTTAAGACTGCCAACGCGCGCGTCAAGAACTCGAACCCCGATCGAACAGAGAAACTCCAGTCAGGATACCGATTCACGACGCGGTCGCGAGAAAACAGCGCCTGAACGCGCGTATCGTTCTCGAGAAAACTGTCCTGAACGATGACTTCCGCCGGAAGCAGGCGCGCAAAAGTCGCGCGAATCGAGTCGAAATCACCGTGGTCGTACAGCGCAAGTGCGAATTCACCCGTCGAAAGGTCGTACCACGCGAGGTTAATGCCCGAGTTGTGTCGCGCGAGTGCAGCGATGTAGTTGTTTTTCGTCGAGTCCAGATAGTTTTCGTCGACGACTGTGCCGGGGGTTACGACTTCAACGACGTCGCGTTCGACGAGTCCCTTTCCTGCTACCGATGAGCCCGTCTGTTCGCATATCGCGACTTTCTTACCGGCCGCGACGAGTTTCCCTATGTACGCGGAGGCCGCGTGGTACGGAATGCCGCACATCGGGACGCCGTTCCGTTTGGTCAGAGTGAGTCCGAGCAGTCGAGAGGCCTCGGCCGCATCGCTCCGGAACATCTCGTAGAAGTCTCCAAGCCGGAAGAAGACGATCGTATCGCGGTACGCACGCTTGACGCGTTCGTACTGCTCCATCATCGGACTTGTCTCCGGCATAGCGTGGGTCAGCGCGCCGTTTGCCGCAACTGTTGGAGAACTTTGTCGGTTATGTCGATTACAGGGGCAAACCAGAGGATCCCATCGGTCCGAGCGTTCAGCACGATCGTGAAGCCTTCGCGTCGCGCGACGATTTGAAGCGCGTTGTTCATCTGCTGGATGAACTGATCGGTCATCAACTGCTGCCGGCGCGCTTCGAGTTGGGTTTGTCGGCGCTGCTGAAGATCGGTAATGAACCGCGAGAGGTCGGCGATGCTCTGCGCGAGCGAATCGGCTTCGTTCTCGTCGTCGCGGTTCAGTGCTCTCTCGCGTTCCCGCTGAAGGCTTTCGAGCTCGGCGATATGCCCTGCGACCTCGCTGCGATACTCCTGCGCGAGCGACTCGAGCTCCCTGACCGCCTGCGACTCGCGATAAAATGTCGTGTAGATCCGGACGGGATCGACGATTCCAATGGTCGTGATTTGCTCCGCGGCGACCGTCGCGATCGCGACGGCCCCAAGGATCAGAACGATAATGCCCTTTTTCACGAAAAATCTCCTAAATCAGAA
>PXBQ01000430.1 GCA_003566875.1 Spirochaetaceae bacterium
CGAACACGCTGATGTTCGCGTCGGCCTCGAGAACGATTTCTTGGATTACGATCGGCTCGCTGTCTCCGTTGTCACCATCGTCCGGCGCAACGATTACTCCGATCGTCGCCGTGTCATCGTAGCCCGCGTCGGACGTGACCGTGAGCGAGACGGCGTACACGCCGGCAGTGGCGTAGGCGTGTGATACCTCCGCTCCTGATTTGGTCGTTCCGTCGCCGAGGTTCCAGTCGTAACTCACGATCGCGCCGAACTCGATACTCGATGTTGAGCCGTCGAAGTTCACATTCGCGCCGATCTCTGTGTTGTGCGAATCACCCGGCGCCGAAATCACCGCGACCGGGTAAACGGGTTCTTCCTGAACTTTCACCGATACGGACGCACTTCTCGTCTCATATTGATCGGAAACGTTCAACACAAAAACGTACTCTCCAATGACGTCGGGTTTGACGTACGCGCGGCGGCTTGTCCGGTTCTGAATGTCATGGTCCCTGAGCGTCGAGCCTGGTGGTGGCGACTCGAGTTGCCACTCGAAACTCAGCGAGTCTCCGTCGGGGTCGAAACTGTTACGTCCATCGAGGTCGACAGTCGCCCCGAGCAGAACGGTTATGTCCTCACCCGCGTCGGCGACCGGCGGATCGTTGAAGAATGCCATCGGATCGCACGCCGACAGGAGAATCACCACGAAAACTCCGATAACGGCCAATATGAGATTGTTTTTAACTCGCGGCATGGGAGATGCCCTCCTTTCGTAAGCTCTACACCCGAGGCGATTTGCGTTCACAATCGGTGGAACTTCCAAACCGCCGGGCACCAAGAACGGAATTTGAACCCGTCCGGTTTCTATATATAGCGCAGAAATAATTGATGTCAAGCAAAAAAGTCATATTTATAGCCTGTACCTGTCCGTTCCGTCGCAAAAATGACAAAGAAACCGAAATTCGTTTATCGAACACACGCAGTTGACACATCCGCGCGTTAGGTATAACAATGGTATCTTATTGGTAAATCGATTCCGGCGTGAGTACCACGAGATTTTTCGCGCCGATCGCGGCGCAGGGGGCAGAGAATGAAAGCTAATATACACTACGACCGCCACTTTGTGGTATCCGAACTCGACCGGCGCGTGTTCGGCTCGTTTATCGAACACCTCGGCCGCGCCGTGTACGGCGGGATCCACGATCCGGGGCATCCGACCGCCGACGAGAACGGGTTCCGCCGGGACGTGATCGATCTGATCACCGAGATGGGCGTACCGGTCGTTCGGTACCCGGGGGGCAACTTCGTCTCGGGGTACAACTGGGAAGACGGGGTCGGGCCGGTCGCCGGGCGGCCCGCGCGGCTCGATCTTGCGTGGGCGACGGTCGAGCCGAACACCGTCGGCGTGAACGAGTTTGCCGCGTGGGCGCAGGCAGCGAAGACCGAGGTCATGATGGCCGTGAACCTCGGGACGCGCGGCCCCGACGAAGCGCGCGACCTGATCGAGTACTGCAATCATCCCACAGGGACTCGATTGAGCGACCTGCGCCGGACACACGGCGTCGCCGAGCCGCACGCGTTCAAGCTCTGGTGCCTCGGCAACGAGATGGACGGGCCGTGGCAGATCGGCGCAAAGACCGCGACCGAGTACGGCCGCGTCGCCCGCGAGGCGGCGAAGGTCATGAGGTGGGTCGACCCGTCGATCGAGCTCGTCGCGTGCGGGAGTTCCAACAGCAAGATGCCGACGTACGCGTCGTGGGAAGCCGAGGTTCTCGATCACACGTACGACCAGGTCGAGTACATCTCGCTTCACACGTACTACGGGAACCCCGACGACGACACGCCGAACTTCCTCGCGCGAAGCCTCGACATGGATCGTTTCATAAAAAGCGTCGCGGCGATCTGCGACTCCGTCAAGGCAAAAAAACGCAGCAGCAAGACGATCAACCTCTCGTTCGACGAGTGGAACGTCTGGTTCCACTCGCGCGGCGCGGACAAAAAGCGTGAACGGTGGCAGCTTGCGCCTCCATTGCTCGAGGACGTCTACACGATGGAAGATGCGCTATTGGTCGGTGCGATGCTCATCACGCTCATCAATAACGCCGACCGCGTCAAGATCGCGTGTCTCGCGCAGCTCGTGAACGTGATCGCGCCGATCATGACCGAGACCGGCGGACGCGCGTGGCGTCAGACGATTTTCTGGCCGTTCGCGCACGCGTCGCGCTGGGGTCGCGGCACGGTGCTCCGCCCGTCGGCCGTCGCGGTCGACCGGCACGACACCAAAGACTTCACCGACGTGCCGGCCGTCGAGTCCGCCGCGGTGCTCAACGAAGAGGCCGGCGAACTCGCGCTGTTCGTCGTGAACCGGGACCTCGCAGAGACCGTCGAGACATCGATCTCGCTCGGCGCGTTCCGCGCCGGGCGCATCGTCGAGCACCAGGTGCTCGCCGATAGTGATCTCAAGGCCGTGAACACCGCCGACGCTCCGGACCGGATCGCCCCACGTCCGGGTTCGGGTGCGGCGGTCGAGACCACGCCGGTGGGTGCGACCGTTTCTCTCCGGCTGCCGCCCGCGTCGTGGAGTGTCGTCGTGCTCGAGGTGAAACCGGCTTAGACGGCCTTCTGATCGGTCTGCGGCCCGTGTCGAGTGGCAACAGTCAAAGCCGGCACTCGACACGCGATAATATTGGTGCTATAATAGCGTCAAATGACCGAGCCGCTTCCTGCACAACCCAACCAGAGCATCATCACCGGAATCGCGCTGCTGCAGGAGGTGGTCACCGCGGGCGAGCCTGTCGGCAGCAGGGAACTCGCGCGGCGGATGCAGATCGGGCACAGCACGGTGAACCGGATCCTCGGGACCCTCGTCCACATCGGCATGCTCAATCGTGTCGACGGCAGGAAGTACGGAGTGGGCCCCGGGGTGCACGTGCTCTCGGCTCAGAGCCTGCACGCGTCACGCCTGATTCCGGCGAGCATCGGTCCGCTGAAGGCGCTACAGGCGCTCGGCGCGACGGTCGCGCTCGGCACGGTCTGGAACGACGTCGTCTGCTACCTGATCCACGCCCGGCCCGACGCCGATCTTGCCACCACTATCGGCGCGCACCAGACGTTTCC
>PXBQ01000403.1 GCA_003566875.1 Spirochaetaceae bacterium
GAGGTGCTCGTAGATTCGGCGCGTCGCGTCGGACTTGTTCAGCGTGTAAAAGTGTATGCCCGCGACGTCCGCATCGATGAGCTCCATCACCTGTTCGGTCGCCCAGTGCACGCCGACGTTCTCGACATACTCGTCGGTCTCGGCGCGTCCGACGGCTTTGAGAAGCCGCGCGGGGAAGCGAGAACCCGCGGCCAACTCGGCCATCCGCGCCATACCCGAGCGCGACGTGATCGGCATGATCCCGGCGACGATCGGCACGGTAATGCCCGCCAGCTCACACCGTTCGCGAAAGTCGAGAAAGTCACGGTTGTCAAAGAACAACTGCGTGCAGATGTAGTCGGCTCCCGCGTCGACCTTCGCCTTGAGGTACTCGATCTCGATCAGCCGGTTCGGCGTGGCGGGGTGTCCCTCGGGGAAGCCCGCGACGCCGATGCCCATCTCGGGATATCGATCTTTGATAAACGCGACGAGATCGGCCGCGTACGGGAACTCGCCGTTGATCGGCGTCTCTGCGACAGCCGCCGGTTTGCGTGCGCCGGGTGCAGGTCCGCCGGGGGGATCGCCGCGCAGCGCCATGATGTTCTCGATGCCGGCGGACGCATACTTGTCGAGGATCTGCGCCGTCTCGGCGCGGCTCGCGCCGACGCACGTCAGGTGCGAAACGACCGTGAGCGATGTCTCGGCTCGGACGCGCGCGACGAGTTCGTGCGTGAGGTGTTTAGTAGACCCGCCCGCGCCGTACGTGACGCTCACCGCGTTTGGGGCGAGTTCGACGAGCTCCTCTACCGTGCGAAACAGCCTTTCCGAGCCGGCGGGGGTTTTGGGAGGGAAGAACTCGAAGCTGAACGCCGGCCGGTGTTGTTCATAGACACGCGCAATGTGCATCCTCTACTCACTTGTCCTTTCGGAACTGGAAGATACCCCACGTCAGGTACCCTTGCCGACCGCCGTCGATCCAGTGCCGCAAGCCGTTTTTAATGCGTTCGATGTAGTCGCGCGACACGACATCGGATAACTCGACGTCGCGAGCGACGGTCTCGTCGAGCACGCGACTGTAGTGCGCGGCGAGCTGGTGCGACATTTCGTCGAAACGGATCTCGGTGAACCCGAGCCCGGCCAGTGTCTCGCGGTAGAACGCGGGGCACGCCATGTCGTCAAGGTGCAACCGGTCGAGAATCGGATTGAGCACCCCGTCGGGGCAGTCGTCGGTCCGCATCGGATCGGTGAACACAAACTGGCCTTTCGGCTTCAGTACGCGCGCGACCTCTTCGAGCACGCGGCCTCGACGCCCGCTGTGCAGCATCGCGTCCTGCGACCACACGATATCGAACGTACCGTCGTCGAATGGGATGTCCTCGAACGACGCGTCGACCACTTCGATGCGATCGCCGAGCCCCTGTTCGCGGTTTTTCTGCCGATTGCGCTCGTTCTCGACCTCGCTCAGATTTAACGCGACGACCGAACACCCGGTCGACGCGGCCAAGGCACGCGCGGCGCCGCCGTACCCCGCGCCGACGTCGAGCACGCGCGACTGCGCCGTCGGTTGCGCGCACGACTTCATCCGCTCGACGGTCCGGGAACTCGCGGGCCCGATCCCGTCGGACTCCGAGTCGTACAACCCTATGTGAATGTCTTCGCCGCCCCAGATCGTGAAGTAGAACGTGTCGGCGTCGGTGGAGTTATAGTACTCCTGCGCGGTTCGGGTCGCGGACTCCGGATACTGTTGTGTTTTCATGAGCCGTCCTCCTCGTCTCGCGCGTCGTACGACTTCTCGGCGACGTGGATGAAGAAGTCAGGCTCTTCGTCGTGATACGTTTCCTTGAAGTCACCGTACGTCGAGATACGCTGAAACCCGACGTCCTCGGTCAGTTGGCGGACATACTCGCGGCGCAGCGGAAACATATTCAAGTAATACTCGCTTTTGTCGGGGAAGCTATACCGGAAACGCGCGAGACCGTCGTCGACGTGCGCGGGCTCCGCGGTTACGTTGTCGCCGCAGTAGTAGTACGTGTGCTTCGTTGAAAACCCGTTGTCGAGAATCGCGTCGTAGTTTCTCTGATCGAGAATCAGGATCCCGTCGTGCTTCAGCACCGAGTAAAACTCCGCGAGAGCCTTGCGTCGGTCGCGCTCATCGAACAGGTGCGTGAACGAGTTCCCCAAACACACGACCGCATCGTACGGCTCGGTTATGTCGCGGGTCAACCACCGCCAATCGGCTTGAACGGTTCGCAAAATGTGGCCTCGGTTCCGCCCGTTCTCGAACGCTTTGGCGAGCATCTCCGGGCTTCCGTCCGCGGTTGTCACGTCGAACCCCTCCTCGAGCAGACGGACCGAGTGAAACCCGGTGCCGGCGGCGACGTCGAGCACGCGCTCGACACCGTGCTCGCGCAGGACGCGCAGGAAGAAATCGCCTTCGCCCTTAGCCCGGTCTTCCCAGCTTATCAGTTGATCCCACTTGTCGACGAAGCCGCCTATGTACTCGAGCTGATAGTGGTCGGTCTCGCGCACCGCCGTCGGTTCGATTCCAAAATCTTGTCGTTCTACTACTGGCATATCGGCCTCCTTAATAGCGATAGTGATCAGGCTTGTACGGTCCGGCTTGTTCTATGCCGATGTACCGTGCCTGTTTTTCGGTCAATGTCGTGAGCTTCGCCCCGAGTTTCTCGAGGTGAAGCCGCGCGACCTCTTCGTCGAGATGTTTCGGCAACGTATAGACGCCGATCCCCCTGGGATTCTCCCAGAGCTCGATCTGCGCGAGGGTCTGGTTCGTGAAAGAGTTCGACATAACGAAACTCGGATGCCCGGTCGCGCACCCCAGATTCACGAGGCGCCCCTCGGCCAACAGGAAAATGCTGTGCCCGTCGTCGAAGGTGTACTTGTCGACCTGAGGTTTGATCGTGTCGCGGATCACCCCGGGATAGCTCTCGAGCGCGCCGACCTGGATTTCGTTGTCGAAGTGGCCGATGTTGCACACGATCGCCTGGTCCTTCATGCCGGCCATGTGCTCGGCCGTGATAATATCGCAGTTTCCGGTCGCGGTGACGTAGATGTCGGCAAGGGGAAGAGCGTCTTCGATCGGCATCACGTCGTA
>PXBQ01000158.1 GCA_003566875.1 Spirochaetaceae bacterium
AGCTCCGAAAGTTCGAGACGCGTCGCGGTCATTCGGTCGCGCAAAAGCGCTCGGTTCCGCGCGGTGCGCTCACGAACGCGTTCGTGCATCCGATCGAGCGAATCGCACAGCGCCGGTATATCCGGGACGTCGAGATCGGTCGATTCGGTGTACATCTCTTCGAGTGGAGCGATCACGCGGCGCAAAGCGAGAATCTCGGCGACGATCCTCTGCTCGATGCCGATGTGCTGTTCGAGCTTTTCGATATCGCCGTTCACGATCGCGACTTCCTCGTGTTCGAGCAGCAAAAGGTACTCGGAGAACGAAGCGCGCAGGCGCTCGAGCAGCGTCCGTAGCCGCGTAACAACGGCATCGTTGTGAGCGAGTGGCGCGGTCCGGAGTTGGTTTTCGTTCACGGTCGGACCCTCATCCGTTGATGTTGATGCCGCGATACTCGGAGGTAACGCTGCTCGTTGCGGCGATCTGCTCCCACGCGTCGCGCAGTTCGGCGAGCAACTCACGGACCGCGACCATAGGCGCCGGGTCCTTCTTCACGTTTGCGTCCATGAGCTGCTCACGGAAAAAAAGGTACAGCCGGAACAGATTCGCCGAGATCTCACCACCCTTCTCGAAATCGAGCGACGCCATGAGCTCGGTCACGACATCCTGGGCCTTGACAATCGCATTGTGGACGACGTCGAGCTGCCGCGTCTGCGCCTCCAACGCGGTTGAAGCCGCATCGATCTGCCGAATCGCCTCGTCGTAAAGCATCACGATAATGCGGCCTTGCGACGCCGTTCGAACGCGGGCCTCTTTATAAGCATGAACGGGATTGTTGTTGTACGCCATCGTTTCCTTCCTCAATTCTACACTCTCACCGCACCCGATCGATCAACTCGGATACGGGCACGATCGAGTACCCTCGATCGAGTAACGCGTTGATCAAAACGTCCAATCGATGAAAAAGGTAGTCATCGCGCCCTGCGTCCCTCGTTCCTTCGCCGGGAATTCCCACCGTCATCGAGACGATCGATCCCGGCTTCTTTTCTTCGACGATACGTTCGATGAGATGCGCCGTCGGCGCGTATAACCGCGATACGCCACCTTCGTCGCGTCGAGCTACCCAATCAAGACTGTCGACGTCACGGCCGACGTACGTGTAGTTCACGTCTCTCGATGCGCGGATTATCTCGGGACTCACGAAGTAGTACGGCGCGTGCCATAAGAGCGACAGTTCCTGGCCGGTTACATCGTAGTATTCGTCCTCGGTTCGGGCAAGCCCTTGTTTGACGAATTCGCGCGTGATTTGGAAACGCGAGTCGGTCATGTCGAAGTGCGTGAAAAAAAGCGAGCCGATCTCGTGACCCGATCCGGCGATTTCGCGTACCGCGCCCGGATGACTCCGGATGAAATCACCGTTCAAGAAGAACGTCGCAGTGATGCCGTACTCTGACAGCGTCTTGAGGATCTCGGTCAACCCGTCGACGGACTCGATCGCGTTGAACACAAACGCAACCTCACGGCGTCGAATTCGTGAACCGTGGATGAAGTTCGTAAGGTCGACCGGATCGTCGCGGTCAGGGAAGGGCTCGTACCGTCGTTCGGGTGGAAGAAACAACGGTTCGGTTCCGATTCCGTCGATCATCCGAACCATGACTTTGTTCTGATAACTCCCGGAGCCGATCGTTTCGAGGTAGACGCGGTACGTCGATGAAGCCACTCGGGGCTCGGTCACGTCGTACGCGCCAACTCCACGGAAAAATCCAGTCTCGATATCGTACGCGCGAATCACTCCGTCGGTCTCGACGTGAACCGCTCCATCGGCGGCGACGCCGTACCGCTCGATCTGCGAGTACGCCAGGTGACGGCGGTCGGCCGCCCCCCCGCGAAGCGTCACGACCTCCGATCTCTCGCTTCCGAGCACGACCAACGAGTCTGACGATCGCCACAACACGTGCAGCGGTTCGGTGTGCCGAATTCGCGCGACTTCTCGCCACGTTTCGTACTCGCGTACGACAACTTCGTCCGCCTCGAGAACCGCGATTCGCGTCTGATCAGGCGACAAAACAATGGCTCGCACGTCGGTGTCCTCGAGGCGCTCGAATCTGAGTTCGTCGCGATACGACTCGAGCTCAAGCCGATACAGAGTTGTCGAGCTTTCACCGCGAACCAGGCTCCCGGCCGTGACCGTCGCGATGCCGCTTTCCGACCACACGACGTCGTGAATCCGTGTGTTACGCGGGAGAAAAAGGTACGGCAGCGAGATTATTCTTCCGGTCGACTCGAAGTCATCCTGGTACAGGTAGTACAGGAAGAGATTCCGTCCGCCGATACCGACCATTATCGTTTGACCGTCGGGAGCGATCCAGAACTGATCGAAGTTCGGATCAAAAGTGAATGGGATCTTTCCGATCACGCGGCCGATCTTGAGCAGATCCTGGTACAACGACCGCGTGAAGAACTCGACCGGGAGTATTCGATACACGAACGATCCCGTTACGTAGTACAGCGTGTTATCTTCGCCCCACCGCACGTTACGGATATCACCGTCGCCGATCCTGCGCAACTCTTCGGCGAGATCGCGTGTATCGCGTCGCTGAGTGAGCGCGTAGTAGTAGATTCCCCCGTCGTACGAATACAGAAAGTAATCGCTTCCGGGCGCCCAGGAAACCGGTGGTCCGTCGAGAGTGAACTCGACGCGCTCGGCAACCGTGACACGAGTCCCGCTCTCAAGATCGCGCAGGACCAAGGCGCCGTACGCGGGAGAACTCTGCTCGACGGTAATCACGTACCGACCGTCAGGCGACGTCCGGTACGGCTGCAGCTTTCCGGCGTTTACCTGCGCACCGTCGACGAAAGCCGGGAAACCCGGCACCGCCTCAAATCCCGTCATCTCACGGTCGCTCCGGAAAAGCCCGAACCGATTGTGCAGCTGAACCCGCCCGTCGATCAACTCGGCCTTTTCGGGAAAGAAACTCAATTGTTTCAACTCCCTCTCGTCCAGCGACGCAGCGAACAACGTGCCGTACCGACCCAAACCCGGCAGTTCGAGTTCCGCCGTCACGAGAAGGACGTTGTCGGCCGAGAGGTTCAGACCGGTGAACCGGACATCGGCGCCGGCGACGACTACGAACGCGAGACACAACGTTGCAATGGCGATAACTCTTTTCAACACGTTGCTCCCTATCTTGTTTCTCTTTACTTGTCGGCACATGGCGGCGAAAATTGATCGTTCGGTCGCCCAAGCTCGTCGAGCTCGCACTCGTGGATCAGCCATACCCTTCAACTATAGCGCCGATTCGAACCCGAAGCAAGAAATCTGCGAATGGGGGGTCAAATAGCCTTGTTCGGTCGGGTCACGAGGATTTGGTGTCTCGCGTCGGGCCCGAACGGCGTTCCGTCGTAATCGCCGTACCTCTCGATGATCGAGAAACCGTTGAGTTCGCACACAGCCTCGAGCTCGCGCGGGTAGAACACCCGCAGTGTAAAGCTCCGTGCGATCGTCTCGTCATCGAGCTCAAAGTACCACGTGATATCGTTGAGCTGTGTCGCAGCGCAGTACCGCGACGATTCGAACACCTCGACCGGTTTGCCGTGCCACTCAAACGAATCGACCGCGAAAAGCGCCTCGGACTCGCGTGCGAGTCTCGCCGGGTCGGGAACGTGTACGTGAATCACAAAAACCCCACCGGGCGCCAAGCTGCGCCGCACGGACTCGAAACACGCTGAGACGTCGTCGTTAGTCGCGAGATGACAGAACGAGTTGAACGGGAAAACGATCGTCGGGAAGAGCTCGTCGTACGCGAATCGCCGAACGTCCGCGCGCTCGAATCGCACGCGTGATGAGCGGCACCTCTCGGTGGCGACCGAGAGCATCGTGTCCGAGGTATCGATGCCGGTCACGGTGTATCCGGCGTCGGCGAGTGCAGACGCGACACGCCCGGTCCCACACCCGAGTTCGAGCACGGGCGCGCCGAAACGCGCGACGATACGCAGGTACAGCTCGATGTCCGAAACGAAGCCGGCGTGTTGGGCCGCGTACAACTCCGCGAGATCGTAGATGTCCGGCACGCTCAGAGAATCTCCGCCGCCAACTCGGCGAGACGGCTGCGTTCGGAACGTTGCAGAGTGACGTGACCGAAAAGATCCTGGCCCTTAAACGCTTCAACCAGAAACGACAACCCGTTCGAGCCCGCGTCGAGGTACGGCGAGTCGATCTGATACGGGTCACCCGTCAGCACGACCTTTGAACCGTCGCCCGCGCGTGAAACGATCGTTTTCACCTCGTGCGGCGAGAGATTCTGCGCTTCGTCGATGATGATGAATTGGTTCGGAAGAGACCGGCCACGGATGTACGTGAGCGCCTCGAGCTCGATGACGCGCGTGTTGATCAGTTGTTCGGCGTTCTTGATGTTGTGTTTCTTGTAGACCGAGAGAATGTACTCGAGGTTGTCAAAAAGAGGCTGCATCCAGTGCGATAACTTATCGTTCTTGCCGCCCGGCAGATATCCGATGTCCTTGCCGAGCGGGATCACCGGGCGGGAGACAAGAACCCGCGAGTACCGCTGATCCTCGAGCGTCATTTTGAGACCGGACGCGATCGCCATCAGAGTTTTCCCGGTTCCTGCTTTTCCGACGAGCGTAACGAGCGCCACGCGTTCGTCGAGAAGAACGTCGAACGCCATGCGTTGCTCGTCGTTCATCGGTCGGACACCCGCGACCGACGGCATTTTGTGATCGACGTACGTCAGCTCGGCGCGATCGGCGTCGAATCGCGTCAAGAGCCGTTCTTCGTTTTGCTTGTTCCTCAACATCACGAAGTGGTTCGGGGGAAGAGAATCCGACCACGGCAGAGTCCTGGTCTCCCTGAGAATCCGGATATTCTCGTAACTCGCATCGATCTCCGAGAATCCCGAGTACAACTTCTCGATATTGACTTTCTGGCGCTCGTAATCGACCGCTTTGATCCCCAGCGCGGTCGCTTTGACGCGCGCGTTTATGTCCTTCGAGACGAAAAAAACACGTTTGCCTTGCTGCTGGATCTCGTACGCGGTCAGGATAATCTTGTTGTCGGGAGTATCCTCGAGGATTCCAAACGGTACGTTACGCGCATGGCTCATCATCACGCGGAGAATCGATCCGTTCTCGATCTTTACACCTTCGCTGAGGCTGCCGTGCCTGCGCGACTCGTCAAGAAACCGGATCGCGCGCCGTGCATTCCGTCCGCGCTCGTCGCTGTACGTCTTAAGGTTATCGAGTTCCTCGAGAACCCAGAGCGGAACGACAACCTCGTTGTCGCGGAAGCTCAATATCGCGTCGGGACGGTGGATCAAAACGTTGGTATCTATCACAAAAGTCTTGAGTTCTTTCTTCATGCGCTTCCCTTCGCATTATACTCCGCCTTCATCGTTTCGCCATCCCTTCGCGAAAAGTTCCAAACATCAGAACTGTCGCCGCGGTCGTTCGTATGGTATAGTACGACCATGGACGTACGCACGCGGATTCAAGATGCCGCGAAGGAACTCGCGGAGCGGATGATCGGTATCCGACGCGAGTTTCACAAACACCCGGAGCTGTCGTTTCACGAGCACGACACCGCTCAAAGGCTTTCGCAGATTCTGACCGATGAGAAGATCGCTCATCGCACCGGAGTCGCGGGAACCGGGATAATCGCTGAGATCTCGGGCGCACGCGCCGCGAACCGACCGCTCGTGGTCCTCAGAACCGACATCGACGCTTTGCCGATCACCGAGGAGACAGGGTACGCGTTTTCGTCGCAAAACCCCGGTGTGATGCACGCGTGTGGCCACGACGTGCACATGACGTGTGTGCTCGGCGCCGCGCTCGTTCTTTCGCGCCTTACAGACGTCCTGCCGGGTGCGGTCAGGCTGCTTTTTCAACCGGCAGAAGAAAAAATCCCGGGAGGTGCGATCGGCATGATAGGGGCCGGTGCGCTGCGCGATCCCGTTCCTTCGACGGTGATCGGGCAGCACATCAACCCGATGATGAAAGTCGGCACGGTGGGCTTTCGCCCGGGTTTGCACATGGCGTCGGCCGACGACGTGTACGTAACGATTCATGGACACGGAGCGCACGGAGCGCAGCCCGACCGCTCGGTCGATCCGGTCGTGATCGGCGCTCAGATCGTCACGGCTCTTCAGCAGATCGTATCGCGCAACGCCTCACCCGAGACACCGTCGGTCCTTACGTTTGGACGCTTCATCGCCGAAGGAGCCACAAATGTGATCCCGAACTCGGTGTATCTCGAGGGCACCTTTCGCACGGTCGACGAGCAGTGGCGCACGGCCGCGCACGCGAAGATCAAGGCCTCGATTTCAGGCATCTGCGAAGCGCTCGGCGCGCACGCCGAACTGAAGATCGTGAGAGGCTATCCGTGCCTCGAAAACGATCCGGAAGTGACCGCGCGGCTCCGCGAGTACGCGGAGCAGTACGTCGGCGCCGAACACGTCACCGAACTCCCTCTCACGATGGGCGCCGAAGACTTCGCGTACTACGGGCGCGAACGGCCGGCGTGCTTCTACAACCTTGGTGTGACCGCGATCGACAGCGCACACCCCGAACCGCTTCATTCGTCTAGACTGCTGGTCGACGAGCGGTGCATCGAACTCGGTGCGGGTCTGCTCGCGTGGAACGCATACAACGAGCTGTTGCACGCCTCGACGGAGTGAACAACCGCGTCCGTTTTACCTCCGCGCTCCCGTTGAAACTCGCGTCGGGTGTGCTGTATCCTGTGCCGACATGACCGAAGCACCCGACCGCGTTACCCCTCTCATAGTTCAGAGCGACGGATCACTCCTTCTCGACGTTCACGATCCCGGCTATGAAATTGCCCGCAACGACATATCACCGTTTGCCGAACTCGAGAAGTCCCCCGAGCATATGCACACGTACCGGATGTCACCGCTTTCGCTCTGGAACGCCGCATCGGCGGGTTTCAACCCGGACTTCGTCCTCGAGACTCTGATGCGATACTCGCGCTTCCCGGTTCCCGAGAACGTCGGGTTCTCGGTCCGAGAGACGATGTCGCGGTTCGGGCGCGTGATACTCACCGAGGCCGACGAGCCCGGGTATCTGATCCTCGAAGTCGCCGATGAGGCGATCCGCGCCGAGATCTCCGGCACGCGATCGGTTGCCAAACTGATCGAACCGTACGGAGATAACGGTTTTCTCGTTCGGTTGTACGACCGAGGTACGATCAAACAGGAACTCGTCAAGATCGGATGGCCGGTCAAGGACGAAGCGCCGCTGCTCGACGGCGACGCATTTACCGTTCAACTGCGTCGGACCACGCGGAGCGGCGGCGCGTTTACGGTTCGCGATTACCAGTCCGAGGCGGCGCGCGCGTTTCACGGCAACGGCCTACCGGGATCGGGTTTCGGTACGGTCGTTCTCCCGTGTGGAGCCGGCAAGACGATCGTCGGCATGGCGGTGATGGAGAAGGCGCAGACGAACACTTTGATCCTCACGACCAACGTCGCCGCGGTACACCAGTGGATGGACGAACTCGCCGACAAAACCGAGATCGACCCCGACGACATCGGCGAGTACACCGGCGATGCAAAGAACATTAAGCCGATCACGATCGCGACGTATCAGATTCTCGTGTGGCGAGCCGACCGCGAATCCGACTTCCCGCACTTCTCGCTGTTCCGCAAGCGGAAGTGGGGGTTGATCATTTACGACGAAGTTCATCTGCTGCCCGCGCCTGTCTTTCGCGTCACCGCGGAGATCCAGGCGATTCGCCGCCTTGGGCTCACGGCGACGCTCGTCCGCGAGGATGGCCGTGCGGACGACGTGTTTTCTCTCGTCGGGCCGAAACGATACGACGTGCCGTGGAAAGAACTCGAGAAAAAGGGCTGGATCGCCGAGGCGTACTGCCACGAGATCCGCGTCGACCTTCCGGCCGACAAAAAAATTCCATACGCGGTCGCCGATCGACGCGAGAAGTTTCGAATCGCGAGCGAGAATCCGCGCAAGATCGAAATAACGCGCCAACTCGTTGCGAATCATCCCGAAGACCACATTCTTGTGATAGGACAGTACCTCGATCAGCTCGCGGAGATCGCCGGCGATCTCGACGTGCCGATTATCACGGGCAAGACACCCAACGCCGAACGCGAATCGATCTACCGCGACTTTCGCGCGGGGGCGACGCGCATCATCGTCGTCTCAAAGGTCGCAAACTTCGCGATCGATTTGCCCGACGCGTCGGTCGCGATCCAGGTCTCGGGCACGTTCGGCTCACGGCAGGAAGAAGCGCAGCGGCTCGGTCGGATCCTCAGGCCAAAAAAGCGGAACTCGACGTTTTACTCGATCGTATCGCGCTACACGACCGAGGAGCAGTTCGCGGCGAATCGTCAGAAATTCCTTACCGAGCAAGGGTACAAGTATCATATCGAACTGTGGAACACCGAATGAGCGATGAGCTGCGTTGGCGGGCGTGTCTCGTTCGACTCCCCGACGAGATTTTTTTCGAGTTGATCCGAAACTACGTCGGTGAGGTCAAGACGCCGTTCAACAAACACGATCTGATCGCGCGTCTCGAGTCATTTCTCCGCAGTCCGAGAGTCCACGATAGAATCGTCAGTCTGATCGACTCCGCCGATGCGAAAGTGTTGTCGGCCATAGCGCTGCTTCACGAGCCGACGTACGACACGCTGTTCGAGTTCTTCGAACACCAAATCGCACCGATCGATCTTCATCACCGCGTTCTGAATCTTGAGGAGCGTCTTGTGATTTACTCGGATCCCGAGTCGCGGAGAATCCGGTTCACGCCGTTCTTGTCCGAAACGATTGCCGGGGTCGTGCGGACCGAAAACATCGTGCAACTCGTCCCGTTCAACACAACGACGACTCGCTCACCGTGGCTTACAGACGCGTTCCTGCTCGGCTTATTCTCGTACCTTTCCGACGCCCCGGACCCGTTTAAAACCGCCGGTGGCGTGAAAAAGCGCGTCGCCGACGAGATGCGCGCGGTTTTCCCGGGGATCGAGACGCGATTCGGGGCAGCGACGCGCCTCGATGCGATTCTCAGCGCGCTCACGAGACTCGCTCTGCTACGGCCCGACGCCGGCAGGACGACCGTCTCGATCGACGACTGGGTTGCGTATGGCGAGTTAACTCCATACTTGCGACGCGTCAATTTGTACGCCGCGTGCCTCGCGACGAGTCCCGCCGATATCACGGACATCGCGGGGCTTCTCTCGCACCTCGACGCGGCGATCCCGCCCGATGTCGCGTTCGACCGTGATACGTTCGACCGTATCGTCCGGCTTGTCCGGATCAACACGGGCCGACGGTCTGCGTTGACCGCCGAGTACTTCCAGATCCTGATCGATCTTCACGTGATCATCGACGAGCAAGACCGGTATTGGTGGAATACCCTTGCGTTTCGCGATCCGTCGTTTGCCGCACCGGAGCCGCACGAGTCGCCGCTCATCGTGCATCCGAATCTTGAAGTCACTGTCAAACCCTGGATCGAATTTATTGAGGGCCTTCGCGTATGCCACTCGATGAGGATCCGCGTTTTTGACGTGTACGCGCGGTACGAACTCGACAAGGCCTCGCTCTTCCGGGCGCTCGACGACGGTGTGACGGTCGAAGAAGTCAAAGCGCGCTTTGAGGCGCTCGCACCGGTACCGCAAAACTTCATCTTCATGCTCGACGCGTGGGCGGATGAACACGGCAGCGTACAGATCCTCGACGGAATCGCCGTCGTCGTCGATGAGGACCGTCGCCACATAATCGAACACTACGGGCCTTTCCAGCGTCACGTACGTCGTGCGCTCGCTCCGGGGGTATATCTGATGGCGCGCGCCGATGAACCGCACTGGAGAGCGGAACTCGCAGCTGCGGGTATTTCGCCGGTTCCCGAGACGCGGCGGTTTGCGGGCGATCACGTTACACACGATACGGCCCGCAGTTGGAGAACGAGCGACGTGCAGCCTGTCACGTTCCTCAAGCCGGGACCCGGCGCGTACACGCCGGACGACACCGCAGCTGTTCGCGCACGGATTATCGAGTCCGCTGACCTTGAGTCGCTCACCGACGATCAGCGCCTTGAGTTTACGCGGCGCGTCGAGTCACGCGTTATCCTCTTCCCCGAACAGGTTGCTGCCGCGGTCGCCCGAACCGAAAAGGTCGAGGCGAAAGGGCTGGATTATATCGGAAAGGTCAGGTTGATCGAACAGGTCCTGCGCGGGCGCGGCACCGCGCTCGAGATCGTCGAACGAAGCGCGACCGGCGCGCCGAAGAAACACCTCATCCGCCCCGAAAGCCTCGACAAAAAAGCCACGGAGTTGGTTCTGGTCGGCACGACGATCCCCGACGGAGGTGCGATTCGGATCCGGGTTGGGAAGATCGGCGTGGTCAGAAAGGTCAGAACCGGTCTCTTCCACGAGTGAACTCGGACAGCACTCCCGAGAACAACGTGTACTGAGCTTCCGCCTGTTTCTCAAACATCGTCCGGCCGGTCACGATCGGGCATCCGGCGCGTCGCGCGCGGCCGAGCATCTTCGTAATCTCGGGCGTGTACACGATGTCGTACACGATCTCGTGCCCCGCAAAAGAGAACTCCGGGATCGGGTCGTCGTCCTCGAGCGGTTCCATCCCAACGCTCGTCGTCTGCACGATGATATCGCTGTACCGGCGCAAAAGATCCATCCCTTCCGCGTCGAGTCCCCCGGACGCGGCGAGGTCGAACTCGCGCTTGAGCGCGTCGGCCCTCTCGAGCGTCCGGTTCAGGACACACACGCCCGCGCCTTCAGACCGGAGAGCCGCACACACCGCGCGTGCGGCGCCACCCGCACCGATCACACTCGCGCGCATCCCCGCGACCTTTCGTCCGGTGATCGTCCTCAACGGTGACAGAAATCCCGCGATGTCGGTGTTGAACCCCGCCCACCGTAGAGAAGACCCGAGCTGTGAGCCCAGCGGTTTCGTCTCCGTCAGCGGCAACCGCACGAGCGTGTTGCACGCGCGCGTGGTCCGGACGTCGCGGTCGGTCTGCGCGAGCCGCGGCAGGACGGCCTGCTTGTGCGGAATGGTGACCGAGACGCCGAGGATCTCAAGCGATTGCGCAACGGTCCAGAAGTCTTCGATTCTGTCTACTTGGATCGGCACGTACACCGCGTCAAGACCGTCGTCGGAAAATCGGCGATTGTGGTAGTCCGGTGACCGCGAGTGCATGACGGGATTCCCGATCACCGCGAAGACCGCGGTTCCGCGGGACACGTCGCGGTACCGATATACGTCGGCCATCGTCGCCGGATCGATATGCCCGGGCGCCGCTGAGTGTCCCGGGGGTGAAACAAAAGTAAGGTAAAACCCGAGTCGCGGCGCGAGCACTCGAGTCGGGAATCCGTACTCTCCCATGCCCAGAACGATTTTCTCGCGATCGGTCGTACCGAGGGCCGCGTCGATCAGTCGTGCGAGATCCGCGGTCGACCGTGGAGTGACGGCGAGCTTCCCAATCTCACCGGGACGCGCGCAGAGCCGCGCGATCGCCTCGGCCGGGTCGGCGGTGATCCCTGAAAAGTCGTGCAGCGAGCGGATCACGCGGACGCCTGCAGCCCGAGCTTCGCTGCGGAGCGCCCGTCCCGCCTCCGACTCTTCCAGATCGATCTCGAGATCGACGTGTGAATAACCCGCTCGCATACCTTCCGCGATGACTTCGAACCGCCTCTGCTCGCCGTTCTGCCAGCCTCCACCGTCGCATGTCCGGCGGACGGTCAGAATCACGCCGCCGGGCAACTCGCGAGCGCCAGGAAAAGCAGCGCGCAGACGTTCAGGAAACGAACGGATCGGCTCCACGCTTGCGGAATCGAGCCGGTCGGCGCGAAACTCGATTGCGTCGATTTTCGAGAGATACGGCCGAATCAGCCGGATGTTCTCCGCGACTGTACCGCCGGTAACCGAGAGACAGATCATCGCTACGCGTCCGATCCCGGCAGGACGCCGCCACGCGCCATAAGCTGCTCGAACGCCTTCGGGTCAACCGGTTTGGAGTAGAAGTAGCCCTGGATAAACCGGCACCCTTCGGCGTACAAAAAATCAAGTTGCCCGCGGTTTTCGACGCCTTCGGCGAGCGTTTCGATCCGGATGTTTCTTGCGAGTGAGATGATCGCACGGACGATCTCTTGGTTGTCGAGATTTGTGTGGACGTCGTCGATAAACGATTTGTCGATTTTGAGAGTGTCGATCGGGAACTTTCCGAGGTAGCTGAACGACGAGTACCCGGTGCCGAAGTCGTCGATCGAAAGGCGAATCCCCAGATCCCGGAGTTCGCGCATTTTTCGGATCGCGCTCTCGGGGTTCTCCATGACGGTTCGCTCGGTCAGCTCGAGCTTCAGGAAGCGGCCGTCGAGTCTCACCGCGCTCAACACGCCTTTAACGCGATCGATGAGGTCGTGCTGTTTGAACTGCGACGGCGAGAGGTTCACCGAGACGAACAGATCGTCAAAACCGAGTTTGTGCCACTGTGCTACTTGCCGACACGCGCCGAACAACACCCACTGCCCGATCTGGCGTATCACCCCGGTTTCCTCGGCGATCGGAATGAACCGTACCGGAGAGACGGCTCCAAGCGTCGCATTCTGCCATCGAATCAACGCCTCGGCTCCACGAATCCTGTGTTCGGTATCTACAAACGGCTGATAATGGATCTCGAACTCGTCGAAATCCTCCTGGATCGCGACCGACAATCTGCGGTCGATCTCGTACCGATCGCGGTATCGTTGGCCCATCTGGTCGGTGTACAGGATAGAACCGAGCCTCCACCGCTCAGCCTCCTCGAGCGCGATTTCGGCGTTCGAGATCAGGTCTTCCCGGGTGGTGCCGTGGGCCGGGTACAAAGAAAAGCCGATGTAACAGCCGAAAGAGATATCTTCCGCGGGCTGCTCGTGCGGTTGCTGCACGACGTTCAAAATACGCTCACCGATCGAGACGACCTCAGAGATTCCCGAAACAGACGGGAGCACGATCAGGAACTCGTCGAGTCTGTCCGACTGGAAGAGCGTCTCGCCGATGACCGACTGTATGCGCAGAATCGTCTTGAACAACAATACACGACTTCTGTCGCGGGCGTTTTTTATCTTGGCGTACGAGTTATCGAGCCGAAGAATCGCGACCGAAAACGATGTGCCGGATGCCTGTGCTTTCAGGAACACCTCGTCGAAGTGTCGGTCGAACAAACGCCGGATCGGGAGCCCCGTGTACGGGTCCTGATTCAACAGTGTCTCGAGTTCTTCTTTTTTTTCGCGAAGCGCCCGGTTTTCCTGGACTAGAACGGAATACTCGTCGCTACCCACTTGGTCGTCACGCACGTCCGGCATTATCCATTAAAAATACGATAAATACAATAATCATTCTTTTTTGCGGATTATATCGTGTCGGTTCGGAACGGCACCCCGAGGTGCTCGGCAATCCGCATCCCGATCGTCGACAACTCACCCGACGACCGGCTGTCCTCGAGAAATAGCGAACGATCGCTCGTCTCGACGACGAGTTTCGCGATCTCGACCCCACGGTTCAT
>PXBQ01000481.1 GCA_003566875.1 Spirochaetaceae bacterium
ACCGAGTATACGCGTTCGCGCTCGCCCTCGAGCAGCCTGATCGGGACCGTCCGCGGGACGTGGTTCTCGATCTCGCCCAGGTCGGTTGCCGTGCCCGGCGTCCCACGGATCACCGTGCCGCCGCCCGCCTCGAAGCGCTCGAGCCACTCGGCAACGTCGTCGTCGAGCAGGCCGACCGGCGGCATCACGACGGCGCGGCACTCACGGTCCCGGATCAGTACCGACCCGACAGCGAGCTCGGCCGCCGGGCGGTCGGCGAGTACGTCAAAATCGACGGTCACAAAACCGCGATGCATCGCGACGAGCTCTTCCATTAGGCGCTCGTACTCGGTGGAGTCCTCGGCGCTTGGCTGGTACGGGTTTGGATCGATTACGGCGATTTCGGCGTCGATTCGGGTGCCGTCGAACGCCCCGGCGATCCGGTCGATCCGGTCCGAAACGTGGTGCCAGAGCGGCCAGTACGGCATCTGAAAAAAGAAGCTCGGCGGCGCGTCGTGTTTGCGGAGTCCGTGCGTCGAGTAGAAAAAACCGTGCGGAACGAGGTGGTCGATCCCAAAGAGTAGGAGCGTGTCCGCGATGAGCCGCGCGTCCTGCATCGTCGCACCCCATCCCATGCTGTGGTAACACTCGCACAGCGCTCCGTCCTTCCCATACACGTACGCAGCGGACGCGACCGCGCGGGCGTTCGCGCGCGTCGGCGCCCTGAGCGCGTCGGTCTTCCGTCCGGCCTTTGTGTGGCCCGGTTCGCACCCGGGGATGTCCATGTACGCGAGCTGCGACACGCGGTACGCGGGTTTCTCTCCGCAGTACATGATCCCGTTTTTGCGGCACCAGCTCGCGATCGGCTGTTCGAACGCCTCGCAGAACATGCGGTGCCGCAGCCTCTCGAAGTCGCGGACGACAGAGGCGTGGCCGGGATGATCGGTCTGGAGAAGAGCCGGTAGTTCGCCGATGAGATCGCGTCCGTACTCGGAGGCGTACCGCGGCGCGATCAGCCGCGACCAGCGGGGCTCAGTCTCGTCCGTGAAGATCGACGGAACGACGGTCCCAAAGAATTCACCGAAACGCGAGCGATAGCGCTCGTGCGTTGCCTCGATGAAGGCCGCGACCGCGTCCGGGTTGAGGCAGTCGATGAAGCTTGCCCAGTACTTGTGATCGTCGACGACCTGACAAATCGCCGTGCAGACGCGCCACCTCGCGTGGATATCGGGCAACACCGTTTCGAGAACCGGTGTCGGGCCGCTCGCGAAGAAACGTTTCCGGTTGTACGTCGTGAGCCCGGTCTCGTTGTAGCTCGGGCGTGCGAGCACCATCCCGACCGAGTTGTTTAGTTCGAACTCTTCGGTCCAGACCGGCGTGCCGTCGGGTCCGATCGGGTACGCGACGCACCGCAACACGGCGCCACGCGGGAACTCGAGCCGGCATGGCCCGGACGCGACGTCGCGCACTACCGGGACAAGACGCGTCGCGGCAAACTCCGGATTCGACGCCGGGACCTCTCCCCCCGCGACTCCGCTCGGATACGGGTACTCGTCGTACAGATGCACCGTGAGCCCGTGCTGCGATGCCTCTTCGATCGCGGCACCGACGCGCGCGAAGAAGGCGTCCGACAGGTACGGCACGGTCAGCCCTTGCCGCGGGTGGATGTAGAACCCCTTGATGCCGTGATCGGCCATCTCCCGAATCTGCCGCCGTATCTCGGTTTCGTCCATCTCGCCGTTCCAGAACCAGAACGGGTAAAACCCCGTCTGCATCGTGACCTCCCAAGCATGCCCGACTGTCGCTCTTTCGTGCATTCTACCGCGTCGGGCGTGTTTGGGACACCGGCAACTCCGTCGAACTCAACATGTTGACGATATAAATAGGTCCAATATATATTTGCAATATGAAAGCTGTACAAGTAATGATTGACGAAGAGACACTTCGGCGGTTGTCCGAAACGGATGAGGTCCGCGAATACGGTCGTTCCGAGGTTGTACGCCGAGCGTTGAACCAATATTTGCGCAAAAAGGAAGATGAGGCGATCGCTGCGCGGTATCGCGCCGCTTACAAAGACGCAGAAACCTTGAATCAGGAAATGGGCGAGTGGGTAGCGGAGGGCGAATGGCCCGAGACGTGAAACGCGGCGATGTGTGGTTGCACACCTTCAAAAAGCCGGACAAGCGCCGTCCGGTTCTCGTCGTGAGCTGCAACGAGGTCATTGGCCTTTTGCGGACCGTTACCGTCGCGCCGATCACGTCAACGATTCACGGCGCGCCAAGTGAGGTCATTCTTGGAACCGAACACGGACTCAAGAACACATCGGCTGCGAATATGGATCACCTGCTCACGGTTTCTCAGAGCCAACTGCACACGTATGTGGGTCATCTCGACGAAACGAAACTCCGCGAGGTGTGCCACGCGATAGCAGTAGCGCTGGGGTGCCGATAATCGCCGACCGATCCCATTTTTTTCGACGAGGAGAGTATGACCGAGCAACACCAACGGTTGATCGAACCCGGCGAGCCGCCGACGGTCGAACGGCTTCAAGCCTGGATGGGCGAGGGCTTTCGGTACTGGACGGTCGTTACCTCGATGATCGACCGGAACTACCCCGGCGTGTTCGACCCGAACTGGCAGTTCGGCGGAAAGAAACACGGCTGGTCACTCCGGTACAAGAAGAGCAAGTCGTTTTGTACCTTGATTCCCGAGAACGGGCGCCTCGCGATGCTGATCGTGTTCGGCGGTGTGGAGCGCGAGAAGGTCGATACGATCCGCGGCGATATTTCCGAGGCGATGCTCGCCGCGTTCGACTCTGCGACGACGTACCACGACGGCAAGTGGGTTTTTTTTGCGGTTGAGAACGACGATACCGTGCGCGACGTCGAGCGCCTTCTTGCCGTAAAACGTCGGCCGGTCGGCGCGGCGAGGAAGTGAGCGTCGTTCGGTTGCGGCGTCGCTATCGTCTACACCAACCCGTGTTCGACGCGCGATATGTGCAGCTTCTGTTGTTCCTCGTTCAGCGCGACGAAGTACGCCGACCAGCCGCCCATCCGCACGCGCAGATGCCGGTAGTTGTCGGGCTCGGCCATCGCGCGTTTCAGTTCTTCG
>PXBQ01000309.1 GCA_003566875.1 Spirochaetaceae bacterium
CGTTTCCCTGACGAGTTGGCAGCCGCTGCCAGTAATTCGAGTACCCGAGCCACTTGCATCGCATGCCGAAATGAATCCATCCGCTCTGCCTGGATTGGGTGCGATCTCTCTGGTGCGCGCAGTCACGGGGCAAGAGCCATGGTTGATTGTACGTTGGGTGCGTAAGGTCGAGGCAAGTCCAACTCGGCCGATGATAACAGAGCCTCGCGAACGGGCTGCCAGATCCCGCTCAAGAGGATAACTCGCAGCTTAAGGATGGCGGCGGCTCCCGGTTTCTTCCAACGCATCCCCGACAACTTCAGCCGCGCGGTGAAGAGAGTTTTGCAAGCAGCTTCGGTCACGCCACTGCCTATCGGCAGGTGCAGGCGACGAAACTCATAGTACCTCATGAACTTGGTACGCGTGCGAATGTAATTGTAGGCGCGGTCAAACTTCGCGCTCTCTTCTTCGCTCAAATTGCGAACACTTTTGATGGCCGCCGCCGAATGCAACAGGCGGCTGGGGCCGTTCGGCTTGAGAAGAAGCCGTCGCATGCGGCGCGCCCACGCATTGCCTTCCTTCGTGCCCGGCCCAAACAGCGCTTCGGCCATCGTCGTGATCCGCTGGGATGCATGATAGTAGTCAACGATCCAAGACCACTCCAGGTGTTTACCGCTAACAGGATGACGCATACGACGTAAGACAGTACGATAGTATTTTGTCTCGTGTTCGCCGGCGTCCGTCACGTAGCACAGTCGCGGCAAGGGCCCGGTCCACTGACGGAGAATATCTTCGATCAAACGGGTTAACTGTTTGGTCATCGTCCCTTGCCCAAGCTCTGGCACGTATCCCAAGTAAACCGTGCCCAATCGCTTGCCGTTCCGTCCATAGACGGAAATCGTCGCCGCCGTGGCCACTTCCCAGGAGTTGCGAAGGGCGTTGCTCAGGGTAATCCCATCCCGGCCAACAGCCATCACCGGCTTGCGTTTCCCTGACGAGTTGGCAGCCGCTGCCAGTAATTCGAGTACCCGAGCCACTTGCATCGCATGCCGAAATGAATCCATCCGCTCTGCCTGGATTTGCGTAAAGTTCCGTAGTGTCTCTGCACCCCAACACACACCATGATCTTGCTTCAAACGCTCCAGCACCAACCGTTGCGTGGCTCCCGCTTCGGCCATGTAGCGTGCCGCGCGATCCGCCAGCGCCGGTGTGGCGCCTTCTACAAGGCCCAGTTGGGCTTCCAAGGGGAAGACGCAACTGTCGCCGGTGTGATCATCACGGTAGGGAAACCGCCACAGCGTGATCTTGCCGAAACGTGTCGCAACGTGCTGGTTACGGGTCTTTCGATTCAGCCGCCGATAAAAGCCACCTTCAAACCAAATGTGCTTCGGCAACGAGTCCGGCCCGGCTCCTTCCACGTGGTTGTATGCGAACTCCGTCAGGATCCGGTTCATCTCGCGGGAGAGTTCCTCCAAATCCACCTCGAGCTGATACGCGGCATCCGGCGTTACCTCACCGGAGATGAACCTCCACGCACGCTCCTTCAGGAGCGCTGCCTGCTTCTCCACGATCGACTCCAACTCCTCGAAAATTTCGAAAACCAGGCTTGCAACGATCAATCGGGGCATGTTAAACTGGGTCATGGCGGCGTCCTTTCCTGACAGATGGATCCCCTTGGGGATGTTTTGTGACCACCTGTTATGGCTCAAGGACGCCGTTTTTTACAATACCAATTTGGCCTCCTAACGGAACTCGGCTGCTAGCATGGGTGTCGGAGCCGCCTTTTCGGAGGGATTCGCGCGCACCAGGGAGATCGCACCCCCGTCAGGCATCATCACGTATTACATGACGACCGATCTCAAATTCAACCTTCAAATAGACGAGCTGGACACAACGCCGCCATTTACGCACCGGGCAACTATCAAGGCGGATCGCTACGGGATCAGGAATATTGGTTGGCACCCGTTCACCCTCTTTGAAGACGACGAAAACCTGAAAACCGAGGCCGGGCGCATACGACCCTGGCTTGATCGCAATTTGTATAAAGACCGACAATGGCTCGGCAAGCTAAAACGTGAACACCCAGAGTTCTTGCTCCCCTCACGAAAGCGCCGGCGGGGCCGCGGGTTCCGCCCTGATTTGCCACATTTCGCGGGGCGACGGCACGTAACAACGCGGTGAACGGGAGCCGCCGGTGACGCGGGTTTTGAAGTCGGCAGTTTTTTGGCGGCGGCCCCGTTACCGCTGTCGTTACATTCCAAAACAGGGACGCCACCAATGTCAGACCCTCCATCCGTGCTCGAACGATTCAACCGTTGGTTTGTCGCTCCGTTAGAATTGCTCAAAACACTGCCTGACGGTGATGGGGCTTTCATTGCTTTATCCATTGGATGCTCCTTATGTGAACGTTATTATCGTGAAAAAACTAATACTCAAGACCTTTATCGAAATAAATCGTTTCTCTCTGAGGCTGTCTTAGATTTGAACATTGTTGAAGAACCGAACAAAACGTTTGAAATTTTTTGGGACATCTATCGTAATGGGATGCAACATCAGGGCACTCCTAAGACCACCCCTAAATATAAATGGAGAATCTCAAACCGATACAAATCAACACCAGAATTCAAAGACGAAGATAATTTCATTGTCATTCTTCTTAATCCGTGGGGTTTTGCGGATTTAATGGTTGAGAAATTTCTATCAAATCCTGATACTCTGGCCAATGCACTTCAGCATACGTTTGGGGATATCTTTCCTTCAGATATTTCCTATATATCCGAAGAAAAGCAGAGGTCATTTCCTCCTTGCCAGGAAACCAATAAGCAACGTCCCAGTCCTTTACAATCTCTGCCATGTATTCCAGCAACGGGAGTACCTCCGACAGATTAGAACTCGGAAAACTAGGAATGTAAATCGGGTAGCCGGGCGGGTTGCCCCGCCCAGCCCCCACACCACCGCACCTGCGGGTGGGGAGCGAACTGGAAATGTTTCATTGACAGGTGGGTGCGCCCCCCACCCGGGTAACCGCTAGCCACGGGCCCGGTATCCAGTGTTGCAGCCATCGCATAATGCGGTATCGCCGAGGTCGCTGGTTAAAGCGTACACAGAAAG
>PXBQ01000127.1 GCA_003566875.1 Spirochaetaceae bacterium
CCCGGTCGGTGGGGGACGAGTACGCCGTCGCTCGGCGTTCCGGTCACGTTTTCCGAGATTAACACCGTGGCGGTGATGTGCGAGATCGACACGATGCACGAAGGGCTGGTCGCCGACCTGTCGCTCGGTACACATTTCTTCAACGAGATGGTCGAGGCTGATCTTGTGTACATCGCGCACTTCAGCGGGATGGACGGTAACGTGTTCCGCGAGGACGTTCTGCTCGCGCAAGAGAACACGCTCGAGCGTCTCGCGCCGGAGGATGCCGGTTGGGCGCAGTGTATCCGGGTCGTCGACGCGCCGCCGGGTGGGTTGCATCTCCACGCGAACGCGAAAGCGCAGACCGCTATTCTTTACACGAGCCCTTGATCGAGCATCGCGTCGGCGACTTTCACGAATCCCGCTATGTTTGCGCCGGCGACGTAGTTACCTTTCATGCCGAAGCGCTCGGCAGCTTCCGCGGTCGTCGCGTGGATTTTCTTCATGATCTCGTGAAGCCGCCGGTCGACCTCGTCCGCCGTCCACGAGAGGCGCATTGCGTTCTGGCTCATCTCGAGCCCCGAAGTCGCGACTCCACCCGCGTTCGCGGCCTTCCCGGGTCCGTACAGGATCTTCGCGTCAATGAAAACGTCGACGCCTTCGGGTACGGTCGGCATGTTCGCGCCTTCGGCAACGACACTACATCCGTTTTTCACGAGTGTCTTTGCGTCGTCGAGATCGATCTCGTTCTGAGTCGCGCTCGGGAACGCGCAGTCGCACGGGACGCTCCAAGGACGCGCTCCGGTCTTATACTCGACGTTGAACTCCTTTGCGTACTCCTCGATGCGGCCGCGCCGGACGTTTTTCAACTCCTGGACAAAACTGAGCTTGTCTCCGTCGATACCGTCCGGATCGTACACGAAACCGTTTGAGTCCGACAGCGTTACGACTTTCGCGCCGAGCGCATTGAGCTTCTCGATCGTGTACTGCGCGACGTTGCCGGAACCCGATACTACGCAGGTCTTTCCTTCGAGCGTCTCGCCTCGCGTCGCGAGCATCTCTTCGGCGAAGTACACGGCCCCGTACCCGGTTGCTTCCGGTCGAATAAGCGAACCACCCCAGTTCAAAGCCTTTCCGGTCAGAATTCCCGTGAACGTGTTCGTGATGCGTTTGTGCTGGCCGAAAAGAAATCCGATCTCACGCGCGCCGACGCCGATGTCTCCCGCCGGAACGTCGGTGTCCGAGCCGATGTGTCGGTACAGTTCGGTCATGAACGACTGGCAAAACCGCATCACTTCGTCGTCAGACTTGCCTTTCGGCTCAAAATCCGATCCTCCTTTGCCGCCGCCGATCTGGAGAGTCGTGAGTGAGTTCTTGAAGACCTGTTCGAACGCGAGAAACTTCATGATCCCGAGATTGACGGTAGGATGAAAGCGAAGTCCACCTTTGTACGGACCGAGAGCGCTCGAGAACTGGACCCGGAAGCCGCGGTTCACCTGGTACTCGCCGCGATCGTCTACCCACGGCACACGAAACATGATCACGCGTTCGGGTTCGACGAGTCGTTCGATGATTTTTGCGTCTTTGTACTCCGGGTGTTGTTCTACGACGGGTTCGAGCGACGTGAGCACCTCGTCGACCGCCTGGTGAAACTCGATCTCGGCCGGGTTTCGCTTCTTGACAGATGTGAGAATATCGTCGATATACGCCATGATTGTCTCTCCTTTTGCGAATGCCTCTCGTGCGTTGCACAGAGTACACACGACCGCGGCATCGATGCAATACACCGCGCCGGTGCCGTGTTGGCACGACGACCGATTTAGAGTATTTTAGAGCGAGATATGAAATTTACCGAACTTAATTTGACTGAAAGCGTACAGAAAGGCATAGACAATGCGGGCTTTGTCGATTGTACCGAGGTTCAGGAACGAACCTTTTCCGCTACACTGTCGGGGCGCGACGTACTCGTGCAGTCGCAGACAGGAACCGGGAAAACCGCGGCGTTCCTGATCTCGATTTATCAACTGATGACGACCGACCCCAAGTTTCAGGGGAAAAGAGCGCTGATTATCGCACCGACCCGTGAACTTGCGGTTCAGATCGAAAAAGAAGCGGAACTGCTCGGGCGACACCTTCCGTTTGGCGTCGGGTGTTTTTACGGCGGCGTCGGATACGCGGATCAGGAGAGGAAAATCGCGGAGAACGTCGAGATCATCGTCGGGACGCCGGGTCGTTTGATCGACTTCGCCAAGTCCGGAAAACTCGACTTCCGCGCGGTCGGAATTCTCGTGATCGACGAGGCAGACCGGTTGTTCGATATGGGGTTCTACCCGGACATCCAGTGGATGTTGCGACGCATGCTCCCGAAAGAAGAGCGCATGACGATGTTGTACAGCGCGACTCTGTCGACGCGCGCCCGGAACATCGCGTGGCAGCATATGGACTCGCCGGCCGAGATCGAAGTCGAACCCGAGCACCTAACCGTCAAGACGATCGACCAGACGCTGTACCATGTTTCGCGGGACGAAAAAATGAAGGTGCTGCTCGGCATCCTGAAAAAAAAGAACCCCGAGAACGCGCTGATTTTTACGAACATGAAGCGGACCGCCGAGGAGATCGCAAAACGCCTTCAGCTGAACGGGTACGCGTGCAAGTTTATCATCGGCGATCTCCCGCAGAAAAAGCGGCAGAACATCATCGACAGCATCAAGAACGGTTCGCTGAAGTTTCTCGTCGCGACCGACGTTGCCGCGCGAGGGCTTCACGTCGACGATCTTGAGATGGTCGTGAACTACGACATACCCGAGGATCCCGAGGCGTATGTCCATAGAATCGGCCGAACCGCGCGGGCGGGAAAGTCGGGCCTCGCAGTCGCGCTTGCGTGCGAACGATACGTTCTTGGGCTCGAGGCGATCGAATCGCTGATTGGCCGGAAGATCCCGGTCGAACCGGTGACCGATGACTTGCTGCACGCAGACGAGAGCGCCGGAAGGCCGCTGCACATTGTGCGTACGCCGCGTCCCGGAGACGGCCCACGCGACCATCGGTCGGGAGGAGGCCGATCCGACCGCGGAGGTCGACGCCCGCGGTCCGCACCGCACGGCGGGAGCG
>PXBQ01000064.1 GCA_003566875.1 Spirochaetaceae bacterium
ACGGTGCCGTTCGTACCGCCGATGTGGTCGCGGTCGAAGCGACCGAGTGCCTTGTTTTGGCATCGTGGGCGTTCAACTCGTTTCTGAAGTCACACCCGAAGGTCGCGCTCTTGATCTTGCCTGTCGTTGTATCCCGATTTCGCGAGACGAATGAGGCGTTGATCCGCCACAAGAACCCGTAACCGTTTCAGGGCACCAGCTATGTTCCGACGATCGCGTCGACCCGTTTACGTTCTCTCGATCGACGGTGGGGGTATCCGCGGCCTGCTGCCTGCGCTCGTCTTGTGCGAGCTCGAGTCGCGTATCGCGCGAATTCGAGGGGTTCGCGGCGCCGTTCGGTTCGACCGGATTTTTGACCTGATATCGGGGACATCGACCGGGGGGCTCATCGCGTTGGGGCTCTGCAAACCACGCTGCACCGAGGCCGGGTGTACCGATCACCCCGATCTCACGGTCGAGCAGATGGTCGAGATGTACGCGATGCACGGCGCGACGATTTTCCCCCGGTCGAGGTTCGCGTCAGTTCGCGCGGTGATGCAGGCGTTCAGCGAAAAGTACGATTCGGAGGGGATCGAAACCGTGCTCGCCGACACGTTCGGCGACGTCACGGTTCAGGACGCGCTCACGAACCTGTTGATCACAAGTTACGATACCGAGAGGCGGCACCCCGTTTTCTTCAAGAAAAAACCGCACGCCAGCAGCCCCGACAATCTCAACTTTTTCATGCGCGACGTCGGCCGTGCGACCGCGGCCGCGCCGACGTTTTTTGAGCCGGCGTACATCGGTCCCGTTCCCGACGACGGCCGGAGATTCTGTCTTGTCGACGGGGGAGTCTTTGCTAACAATCCGGCGGTCTGCGCGTACATCGAAGCCAGACGAATTTTCCCGCGCACGAGGCGAGTCGTCATGGTGTCACTCGGGACCGGGAGCTCGACGTTGCGGTTCACGTACGCAGAGATGCGCAACTGGGGCTACATCGATTGGGTTTCGCCGTCGAAAGGAGTGCCGTTGTCGAGTATGATGATGGACGGGCAGAGCGAGGCCGTGTCGTACCAGTTGCGAAATCACCCGCGGGTCGATTACCACCGTTTCAACGGTTCGCTCGCGGGCTTCAGCGAGGAAATGGACGATGCGGGCGAGAAGAATATTCGTGACCTGCGTATCCTCGCCGACACCGTGATTCGGACGAACGACGCGGAACTCGAACGCACTGCAAAAATTCTTGCGCGGAGGCCGTCGTGACGCTCGGTATACTCGGGGGAGGTCAACTTGGCCTCATGACCGCGCTCGACGCGCGTCGCCTTGGAGTCAAGACAACCATCCTCGACCCGGATCCGGCGGCGCCGGCGCGTTTCTACGCCGATGAGTTTGTCTGTGGACGGCTCGACGACGAGACCGCGATCCGGCGCGTCGTGTCCGCCTCGGATGTCACGACTTTCGAGATCGAGCACATTTCGACCGATGTGCTTCTCCGCCTCGAGGCCGAACGCCACGTATTCCATCCGTGCGCGGCAGTGCTCGCGACGATTCAGGACAAACTCGCGCAGAAAAAGGTGTTCAAGCGCGCGGGAGTTCCGGTTCCGCGTTTTGCGGCGGCCGACACCGAATGGACCGAGTGGCCGGCGGTGTGGAAGGCCCGGCGCGGAGGGTACGACGGCCGTGGCGTTCAAGTCGTCGACGGTCCGGCCGACGTGCCTTCCGGCGTGCCCGGTATGCTCGAGGTCATGATCCCGATCGCGACCGAGATCGCCGTGTTGATCGTCCGGGGAGCCGATAGCGAGGCGGTCTTTCCCGTTCTTGAGATGGCGTTCGAGGCCGGTGCAAACATCTGTACCGAGGTGTTCGCTCCCGCTGCGATCACTCGCGACATCGCCGAACGTGCGACCGAGATCGGACGAGAGAGCGTATCGGCGCTCGGGGGCCGAGGGGTGTTCGCCGTCGAGATGTTCGTGACACCCGCCGGTGACCTGTACGTGAACGAGGTCGCCCCGCGGCCGCACAACTCGGGCCATCTCTCGATCGAGGCGTGCGAGACGAGCCAGTTCGAGCAGCACATTCGCGCGGTGCTCGGGCTGCCGCTCGGGTCGACGGGCTTGATCAGCCCCGCGGCGATGAGAAATCTGCTCGGCGCCGCCGACGGCGCGATCGGTCGGACGCGCGTATCGGGGCTCGACGCCGCACTCGCGGTGCCGGGGGCACGAGTACATCTGTACGGCAAACAAGAATGCCGTCCGAACCGGAAAATGGGGCACGTGACCGCTCTCGCCCGGACGCTCGGCGAGGCACGAGAGCGAGCGGTCCGTGCCGCGAGCGCGATCCGGATAACAGGAGAGAAATGATGAGCGACAAAAGCCCGCCGGTCGTCGGCGTCATTATGGGAAGCGATTCCGATCTGGCGGTCATGAAAGCGGCTTCCGATGCTCTGAACGAGTTCGGAGTACCACACGAAGTCACGATCGTCTCGGCGCATCGGACGCCCGACAGGATGTACGAGTACTCGCGCGGCGCCGCGGTGCGTGGACTCAAGGTGATCATCGCGGGCGCCGGTGGTGCGGCGCATCTGCCCGGAATGGTCGCCGCGTTGACGCCGTTGCCGGTCATCGGCGTACCGGTCAAGACGTCGAGCCTCGACGGACTCGACTCGCTATTATCGATCGTCCAGATGCCGCGCGGCGTTCCGGTCGCGACGGTCGCGATCAACAACGCCCGGAACGCCGGGCTTCTCGCCGCGCGTATGCTCGCGGTCGCCGATCCGGCGTTGATGCGACGGATTGATGCCGGCGTAGCCGCTTCCGCAGAGGCCGTGGCCGAAGCCGCGGCGCGGCTCGAGCGACTCGGACCGGAACAGTACCTCGCCGAGAAAGAGAAACGCTGAGAGAATACTGCCGCACGTTGCACGGATAATCGGTCGCAAGGAGCGTGGCTAGTTGCCTGTATTCTTCATCTGCAGTTCCTCGGCGTACCGACGCGTGAAGATCCGCCATACGACGATGAAAAGCGACGCGATGACCGGACCGACCAGGAAGCCGATCAGGCCCAGCCACGCGATCCCACCGATCGTCGCGAACAGCACCAACGCGGGGTGGAGT
>PXBQ01000187.1 GCA_003566875.1 Spirochaetaceae bacterium
AATCGAGTTCGGGTACTCGATCGCCTCCGGCCGGTTCCTGACGCCTGGCCCCCACACCGCACGGTGGATCGCGTAGTTGCGACCACCGTGACCGTGTCGGATAAAACCTTTTGTGAACTTATCGTAATACGCGCGTACGGCGATCGTCTGTGGTGTTTCCATACTACTCTCGTCCGGTATACTACCAAGAGGTACCGCCGATGTCACGAGGTCACGTTTACCACAGACGCAACTTGATTCTGCTCGTCGGCGGGAACGCTACCTCGGCCCTTGGCACGAGTGTGTACCTCATCGCGTTGGTTCTGTACCTGACCGAGACGACGTCGTCGGCCACGATCCTCGGTGCGGTGCAGTTTCTCGCGTACGTTCCCGGGGTCATTCTCGGGCCAATCGCGGGCGCTCACGTTGACAGGGTCCGGCGCGTCTCGGTCATCGTCGCAGCCGACGTGTTCCGCGGCGTGATCGTGATCGTAGCCGGGCTGTTCGGACTAATGACCGGATCTATGCCGATAGCACTCATCTTTGTGGTCACTGTTCTGTACGGCGCGGGGTCGGCGTTCTTTCTACCTGCCGTGAACGCGCTCGTCCCGGAGATCGTTCCGGCCGAGAGCGTGAAACGCACGAACGGATGGAAAAACGGCCTTCAGCAGATCGCAAACCTTGCGGGAAACGCGGTCGGCGGTGTCCTGTTCGCGGTCCTCGGAGCGCCCGTATTGTTCGTGGCAAACGGGTTGTCGTTTCTGCTCTCGGCAGCGAGTGAAGCCGCGATGCGGGTCGATGAGCGCCCCACCCCTACCTCGCGCGCATCGCTCTTTACTTCCGCACGACACGGCCTGCGATACGTTCGCGATCACCGTGGGGCCGCCTGGCTCATCGGCGTCTCGGCGGCGATCAACTTTGTCGCACCGCCGATCGTGATCGCGGTTCCCTTTCTCGTCATCGACGGGCTCGGGCTCCCGGCGCAGTTCGTCGGGTTTGCGTTTGCCGCTTTGCTCGCGGGCGGTGTCTTTGGCTTCCTCGTGGTCGGCGCGGGCAGGAACGTGGCGGGATTCCGCACGCTCATCTCGGCGCTCGCCGTGCTCTCGGTCGCGCTGACCGCCGGCGGCGCGATTCTTGGTCCGGTGCCGCTTTTCGTGCTGCTCGTGGTAGCGGGCGGCGCCGTCGCTACGGTGCACCTGATCGGTCACACGGCGATTCAGACCGGCGTGCCACGTTTTATGCGCGGACGCGTGTATGCGCTGCTCGAAACGGCCGGCATGATCGCAGCGCCGGTTGCGTATCTCGTCTCTGGGCCTATCGTCGACCGGCTCGACGGGGAGTTCGCGCCGCTGTTTATCGCGCTCGGTCTCGCTATCGGCGGCGTCGCTGTGGCGGCATTCTCGGCGCGGTCGCTCCGCATCCTGATCGGCCGCACCGCACGCTCCGGGCGTGGTCCTACGGAGCGTCGACAACCGCGCCTCTTTGTTGATTGACCGCGCGATTCCCGCGATACTGGGACTGTCAGGCACCACACGCGAGGAGGCTACAGATGCCGAGTTCCGAGGTCGACGTCGCGAAACTTTTCGATATCACAGGACGCGTGACCGCCGCCGTGCCGTTCGGCGACGGCCATATCAATGAGACGTACCGTGTCGCTGTCGACGGTGGGCCACGATCCGGTTACCTTCTCCAGCAGATCAACACGCGTGTCTTCACCGATCCTGCCGGTGTGATGGAAAACATCGCGCGCGTCACGAATCACATCCGCGGGAAGTGCGTCGAGGCGGGACGCGACCCGGACCGCCACAGCCTCACCGTCATTTCGGCCCGCGACGGCGCACGGTGCGTCGTCGACGAACACGGGCGCGCGTGGCGCATGTATCTCTTTATCGACCGCACCGTCGGTCTCGGCGTCGCCGACTCGGAGACAACCGCGCGTGAGGGCGGACGCGCGTTCGGCGAGTTTCAGCGCTTGCTCCGTGACCTCCCGGGTGCTCGACTGAACGAAACGATCCCTGCGTTCCACAACATCGACCACCGACTCGAGCAGTTCCGTGCCGCGGTCGCCGAGGACCCGGTCGCTCGCGCTCGTGACACGCACCGCGAGATCGACGAGTACGGGACGCGCGCTCACGCGATGCGCGAGATTCTCTCGGCGGCCGAGGCGGGGCGGATTCCCGAACGCATCGCCCACAACGACACCAAACTGAACAACGTCCTGATCGACGAGGCGAGCGGCCGCGCCGTCTGTGTGATCGATCTCGACACGGTGATGCCCGGCTACTCGATGTACGACTTCGGCGACAGCATTCGGACCGTGACGAACACCGCCGAAGAGGACGAGCGTGACCCGGGCAAGGTCGGGTTCAATATGGGGTACTTCACCGCGTTCAGCGAGGGCTTCCTGGGCGAAACCGCGGCGTTTCTCACACCCGACGAGATCGCGCTCTTCCCGTTCGCGGCCAAATTTTTTCCGTACATAATGGGCCTTCGCATGCTCACCGACTTCCTGAACGGCGACGTGTACTACAAGACGCGGTACCCGACGCACAATCTCGTCAGAGCGCGGTCACAACTCGCGCTGTTACGCGCGATGGAGAACCGGTACGACGAGATGCGCGCCGAGATCGCACGCGTCAGCCGCGCGTGTTACATCACGAACAGCCGGTCGTCGAGCCGCACGTGACACACTTGAGGCACGTTCCATTCCGCACGAGCGTAAAGTGCCCACACGTCGGACACGGGTCGCCTTCGTAGCCCTGCAGCCGCGCGGACCGAACCGCGTCGTCGTTCGCAATCGCTGTCGCAGCGGCCGTCGAGCCGTGCGCGCTTTTCGTCGCGGCGAGGGAGCCGTTCCCGGATCCGGAGTGTCCGTTCCGCCCGTTCGCGTCACCGCGAACGGGCGGCCGATGTCCGTCGGCATCCGCCTCGGATTCCGAGTCCACATCGGGGTCCGTCTTCTCGTGTGAACCGGTTCCGGTCGTAACGAGGTCGTCGGGAGAAACCTGCACAAGGTCTTTTCGATTGAGGTACGTCAGCGCGAGGTCGCGGAAGATGAAATCAAGAACCGACGTCGACATCTTGATGTTGTCGTGGCCGCG
>PXBQ01000554.1 GCA_003566875.1 Spirochaetaceae bacterium
ATCCGAGCACCTCGAGCGTCCCGCCGTCAGCGGTGAGCGTGAGCCGGACGAACAGGTCGGTCTCTGCGCTCACAACGAGTCCGGCAACTAACTCTTCTACGCGCTCCATCGGCTCCAACATAGCGCTTCGAGAGCAGAACCTCAATCAGCCGAATGGACTATACCGGCGCGAACCGGCGCGACGCCGCTTGCCTCGCGCCGTGGAAGTCAGCATGATAAGGGGGTGCGCATGAATGAAGCCGGACTGCAGATCGGACTGGTCGACGACCACGCAATCCTCCGGGATGGGCTGAAACTCGTCATCGAGGAGGCCGACCCGCCTATGAACATCGCACTGGAGGCCACGTCGGCGCACGAAGCGCTCGAGAAGTTCGAGACGATCGACGTCCAGATTCTCATAACCGATATCTCGATGCACGGAATGGACGGGATCGAGCTCGCCCGTGCGGTTACCAGTCGGTGGCCTCGCGTACGCGTCATAATACTCTCGATGCACGACGACGCCGAGCTCGTCGAGCGGGCGGTCAAGGCAGGCGTCCGGGGGTATCTCCTCAAGGATCATGCGGCGCGCGACGTGGTGGAGGCGATCGTCGCCGTCTCGCGGGGTGATCACTGGTTCAAAACCGGAATCCCGGAGACGCTCGTGAACGAGTTCCGCTATGGATCGACGAAACGCCCCACAAGTGCAACCGGCCTCACACCCCGCCAGATAGAAATCCTGAGGTTGATCTGCGACGGGCTGACCGAGCGTGAGATCGCGGACGAGCTCGGTATCTCACACCATACCGTCCACGTTCACAAGAACAATATCATGCAATCTCTTGCGCTCCACTCGAAGGTCGATCTGGTCAAGTACGCGGTACAGCACAAACTGGTTCAGATGTAAGCCGAGGCTTCGGATGAGCTCACTCTGCCGGTGGCGCTGCTGCACTGGACAGTATTCGGCATCGACCCATAGCCTGAATGGGTGATGGTCCGAATGGGAGCGTACGTGTATTTATACGGTATGAGTGACGATAAACAACTGGGCTACCGACCCGACGGTCGCGGGAGCCCGGGGGGCGATCCTTCCGGGGACCGGTGGCAACCCGGGGGAGGCGCCGTCTACGGAGGGGGTATCTCCTGGTGGTGGCTGCTCGTTTTCGGGCTCTTCTTCTTGCCCATGCTCATGCGGTTGTTCACCGGACCGGCAGCAGGGGCGGTGACGTACAACCAGCTACGCGAAGAGATAGCCCAGGACAACGTGACGGCCGTGACCATATCCGGAAACCGGGTGGAGGGAACGTTCCACTCGCCGGTTACCCTGCCCACCGACGAGGAGCGCCAGGTCCAACGGTTCATCGTACACGTACCCGTGATCGCTGAGTCCGACATCGTCGAAATGCTTCGAGACCAGAACGTACCAATCTACACCGAGCCGGCGGCTGAGGAGACCTCTCCGTTCGTGGTGCTCCTGAACCTGTTGCCGTTCGCCCTGATGATCTGGATCGGGTACCGCTTCTACAAGGTCATGCAGCAGCGCGGGCAGGGGATGTTCGGCATGGGCAAGAGCAAGGCAAAGCTCTACGACAAGTCCAACGTCGTCGAGACGAAGCTCGACGACGTTGCCGGACTCGAAAGCGCGAAGGAAGAGGTCGCCGAGCTCGTCGACTTTCTGCGGCATCCGAAGAAGTACGCTGGGGTTGGTGCGCGAACGCCCAAGGGCGTTCTGCTCGTTGGCCCTCCAGGCACCGGAAAAACACTGCTCGCCCGCGCGGTCGCCGGCGAGGCCGAGGTGCCGTTCTACAGTATCTCAGGATCGGACTTCATGGAGATGTTCGTTGGCGTCGGGGCCTCTCGTGTCCGCGATCTCTTCAAAGATGCGAAGAAGAGTTCACCGTCGCTGATCTTCGTTGATGAGCTCGACTCGATCGGTCGTCGGCGCGGAGCCGGGCTCGGAGGGGGGCACGACGAGCGCGAGCAGACGCTGAACCAGTTGCTCTCCGAAATTGACGGTTTCGAGCCCCAGGAGGACGTAATCGTACTCGCGGCCACGAACCGACCCGATATACTTGATCCGGCGCTGCTGCGTCCGGGCCGGTTCGACCGCCAGGTGACGACGAATCTGCCGTCGCTGAATGATCGCGCCGCGATACTCGAGGTCCACGCGCGCGAGCGGCCGCTGTCCGACGAGGTGGATCTCGAACAGGTCGCGCGCGGCACTCCCGGTTTCAGTGGAGCGGATCTCGAGAATCTGCTCAACGAGGCATCGCTCCTCGCCGCTCGCGGCGGGAAGTCGCAGATAACGATGGAACATGTCTCGGAAGCCCGCGACAAGGTTACGCTCGGGCTCGAGCGGAAGGGACTTACCGTGAGCGATGAGGAGCGAAAGCGAATAGCCTGCCACGAGTCCGGTCACGCGATTGTCGCGGGTGTGCTTCCGAACGCGGATCCGCTTCTCAAGGTAACGATCGTGCCGCGTGGCCCGGCCATGGGCGTGACGCAGCAGCTACCGGAAGAGGATCGACATCTGTACAGTCGGCCGTACCTGAGGGATCGTCTCGCCGTCATGCTCGCCGGGCGCGCGGCGGAGGACCTTGTATACGGCGAATTTTCCAACGGCGCTGAGAACGATATCCGGGAGGCGACGAAGCTCGCTCGCAAGATGGTGCAGTCCTGGGGTATGAGCGAGCGGCTCGGACCGTTCGGCGCCGCCCCGGAACGACAGAACGTCTTCCTTGGAGAGGAGCTTTCCCAGCAGCGCGACTACTCGGAAGCGACCGCGTGCGAGATCGACCGGGAGATCATGGACGTTCTCTCGGCGGCGCAGAAACGCGCGCAGGAGACCCTGGAGGAACGACGCGAGCGGCTCGAGGAGCTTTCACAGCGGTTGCTCGACGTTGAAGAGATCTCCGCGAAAGAAGTAAATGAAATCCTCGGTGCCGGGGCCGACGCGTGAGCGCGGTCGTACGAACCGAAGAGGAGGAATTATGCTATTGCGAACATCACGACTCGAGAAGTCTCACCTGAGAGCTACGGACGGCCGTATCGGCAAGATCGAGACGTTTCTCTTCGACGAGGAACAATGGGTTCTG